>NZ_JAUSNH010000023.1 GCF_030645335.1 Lacisediminimonas sp.
AGGTTTTCTGCCGGTACGCGCACGTTGTCGAGGAATACTTCATTGACTTCATGGCTGCCGTCCATCAGCTTGACCGGACGCACCGTCACGCCCGGCGAATTCATGTCGATCAGCAGGAAAGAAATACCCTCCTGCGGCTTGCCCGACGCATCGGTGCGCACCAGGCAAAACATCCAGTTGGCCCAGTGCGCCTGGGTGGTCCAGACCTTCTGGCCGTTGACAATGTAATGCTCGCCCTGCGCATCCGTGCCCCGTTCGGCGCGCGTTTTCAGCGCCGCCAGGTCGGAACCGGCGCCCGGCTCGGAATAGCCCTGGCACCAGAAGTCGTCGCCGTTGTAGATCCGTGGCAAAAAGCGCGCCTTCTGTTGCTGCGTACCGTAATGGATCAGCACCGGGGCGCACATCAAGAGGCTCAATGCCGGCAATGGCGGCGCACCTGCATAGCCGCACTCTTCCTCGAAGATATAGCGCTGCACCGGGTTCCACCCAGTACCGCCCCATTCCACCGGCCAGCTCGGCGCAACCCAGCCTTTGGCTGCGAGTATCCGATGCCAGCGCATGTAATCATCTTTGGACAGGTGGGCATAGCGCGCCACCTTTTGCTTCAGGTCCAACGGCAAATTATCTGCCAGCCAGCCGCGCACTTCATCGCGGAAAGCCAGCTCTTGCTGCGAGTAATTCAGATCCATGACTTTTCCAGTGCACCGGAACGAGAAACCTGCGTTCCGGTGCGACCCTTCATTCCATCTGGTCAATTGCAGCCGGCTTTTGCGGCAAGCCGGCTGCAGCCGATCTACCCGTCAGTCAGCCACTCAGCTGCGGCTGCTGTCAGGCTCGAAGCACGGATAGTTGATGTCTTCCGACAGCTTCTCCCAGCACAGCTTGACCGGCATGTCGATCTTCATGTCATCGGCCGTGACGTTGACGATGTTGCACAGGATGCGCACGCCTTCGTCGAGCTCCACCAATGCCACCATGTACGGCACCCGGTCTTCATGACCAGGCCATGGATTGAAGTGGTTGCTGAAGGTATAGACGCGACCGCGCCCCGACACTTCACGCCATTCCAGGTTGCGCTTGCCGTTGGCCATGCTGACCGGGCGCGGAAAGAATTGCGGCTCGTTGGTGTCCTTGCAGTACTGGATCACCAGCTTGCCATTCTTTGCCGCTTCCCAGAACGGCTTGGTTTCCATGTAGGAATTTACCCGCGGCAGCGGGCGGGGAGTTTTCTTTTCTACGGTGCTCATGACTGCTCCAGGATCAAAACGTTGGACACGCCCCAGTTACGGCCGTAAGGAATCACGCCGATACCGGTGACCATGCAATTGCGCGGATCGGAGACCTGGCGTTCGCCAGCGCCGCCCAACATTTGCCGCACGCCTTCGACCAGGTTCAGGCCGCCACCGGCCAAGCCTGGCTGGCCAGCGGAAATCTGTCCACCGGACGTGTTCAGGGGCAATGTCCCCTTGTAGGTCAAGTCGGTATTGAGGACGAATTCCGCACCTTTGCCCTTCTCGCAAAAGCCGATGTCTTCCAGCGTGATCAGCAAGGCAATCAGGAAGTCGTCATACGGCATGATCATCCGGATGTCCTTGGGCGTCATGCCCGCTTGCTTCAACGCACGCGGACCGGCAACCGAAAAGCCCGACACGGTAATGTCGGCCAGGCGATCGTGGCCTTTGAAATTGACTATCTCGCCATAACCGACGGGATGGCACATTTTGGTCAGGCCCAGGCGCTTGGCGTTCTCGGTCGATGTCACCAGCACACCGTTGGCGCCGTCGCACACCATCACCGAGTCGAGCACGCGGATCGGGTCGGCAACGAACTTGGACTTCAGGTAATCCTGTTCGGTGATCTTCACTTGCAGCTTGTCGACCGCATTCGGATTCATCAGGGCATGGTCACGCTGCGTCACTGCCAGCTTGGCCAGGGCGTTGTCGTCCAGCCCGTATTGATGCTTGTAACGCTGGCTGAGCAAGCCGAAAGCGCCCACCGGACCGCGCAGGCCGACCGGATACTGGAACTCGAAGCGTTGCGCACCCTGTTCTGGCGCCTTGCCCGATGACTGGGCGTCAGACGCCAGCACCAGCACCGTCGTGCACAGGCCATCGCGAATGGCAGCCGCAGCACGGGCGATACCGCCAATGCCGGATCCGCCGCCCAGGCCGTTCAACTGCAGCCATGTCGGCTCGAGGCCAAGCATCTCGCACATGTACATGCCCCAGAACGGATTGGCCGTCTCGCTCATTGTTTCAGCGATTGCCAGTCCGTCGATTTCAGAACGGTCGATGCCGGTCTGGTTCAGGATTTGCTCCAGTACGTCGCCGGCCAGATCGTACGAACTGCGGCCGCCCCGTAGCGTGACCTTGGTCTCGCCATAGCCGACCACGGCAATGTCTTTACCTTTTTTCATATCTCCTCGTCCATTTGGTTCACTTGCTGATTTTGGTCCATTTTCTGTTTCACTGACTGCCTGGTTCAACTTCTGTTCCTGCTCAACTTCTGTTTTCCGGCGCTCTGTTTCCAGATCGACCGGTACCGCCATACATGATTACTCGATCTTGATACCGCGTGACTTGATCACTTTGCCCCAACGATCGATTTCCTGCGAAACATGCGCCTTGAACTGTTCCGCCGTGCCGCCTACCGGCGTCATGCCGACTTTCAGCATGCTGTCGCGCACCTCGGGCAGGGCCATGATGGCGTTGATTTCCCGGTTCAGCTTATCGACAATTTCCGGCGGCGTGCCGGCTTTCATCAGCAAACCGAACCAGGTGCCGCCGATCGCGCCAGGATAGCCCTGCTCGACGAAGGTCGGTACATTGGGCAAGGCCGACCAGCGTTGGCGACTGGGAATGCCCAGCGCGCGCAGGCGACCGCTTTCCACCATCGACAGCAATTGCGGCGACACGCTGAACACGCCAACGTCGGTATGTCCGCCGACCACGGCCGTGGTCAGTGGCGCCAGCCCCTTGAACGGCGCATGCAGCATCTCGATACCGGCAATCTGGTTCAGCAATTCCATCATCAGGTGGGTGCCGGTTGCAATGCCGGGCGTACCGAACGAAAGCTGGCCGGGCCGTGCCTTTGCCCGCGTCACCAGGTCGGCGAAAGACTTGATTTCCGAATTGGCGGGCACCACCACCAGTTGCGAGACATCCGCCAGCAGCACCAGCGGCGCGAAGTCGCGGCGGGTGTCATACGGAAGATCCGGAAACAAGGATGGGTTGGTCGCATGCGGCACCGCCACCAGCAGCATCGTGTAACCATCTGCCGGCTGGCTGAGCAGATATTGCGAAGCCACGCGCTCATTGGCACCCGGACGGGGCTCGACGATCACCGGCTGGCCCAGGCGCGCCGACAGCGTGTCGCCGATACGCCGCGCCAGGAAATCAATCGAACCGCCGGCGGCATAGGCCAGCACGATTTTCATGGGCCGGGCTGGAAATGCCTGTGCCTGGGCTGCTGCCGGCGCGGCAAGTACAAGTCCGGCTGCCAGCAACAGCGCCGTTGAAGCCGCGCGCATTGCGGGGGTCAAGCTGCGTAGCGATGCACTGCATTTCCTGAATAATCCCTGCATCCTGCTTCTCCCTGGTCAGCTATTGGCCCAATGCCGGAATACGTAACGCAAGCTCACGCAACTTCTCAATCCACCTTGATATTGGCGCGCCGGATCACTTCGGCAAATTTGACTGCATCGGCTTTTTGCCGGGCCAGCAAAACATCGGCGGTGGTGCCGATGGTCTCGATGCCGAGCGACTCGAAGCGCGCCTTGACTTCCGGATTGCGCATTGCCGCTGCAATTTCAGTCGACAACTTTGTGGCAATCGTCGGCGGTATGCCGGCCGGACCGTGAATCGCGAACCAGGTGGCGTTGTCGAAACCTGGCACACCGGATTCCTGCATGGTCGGCACGTCCGGCGTGGCGCGTGAACGCTCGCCGGTGGAAACCGCCAGCGCCTTCAATTTCCCGGCGCGGATGTGCGGCAACACCGACGGGCCGAAATCCATCATCGCCTGCACCCGTCCGCCGATCAGGTCGGTGACTGCCGGCACGCTGCCCTTGTACGGCACATGCAGCACGTCCAGTCCCATCTGCTGCTTGAACAATTCAAAATAAATGTGCTGCGCCGTACCCGAACCGGCCGAGCCGTAGGCCACCTTGCCCGGATTGTCCTTCACGTACTGGATGAATTCGCGCACATTGGCCACCGGCAGCGTAGCCGGCACCACCAGGAAACTCGGCAACAGCGCCACCAGCGAGATCGGCGTGAAATCCTTGACCGGGTCGTAAGGCACCTGCTTGTACAGCGTCGGGTTGACGCTGTACAGCGCCTGGGACCCGATCAACACCGTATAGCCGTCGCCCGGCGAGCGCGCCACCATGCCGGCGCCGATCATGCCGGACGATCCGGGCCGGTTCTCGATCACCACCGTCTGGCCCCAAGTCTTTTGCAAATAATCGCCGATGATGCGTGCGAACAGGTCGGTCGTGCCACCGGGCGGATAAGGCGCGATGATCTTGATGGTCCTGGTCGGGAAATCCTGCTGCGCCAACAGCGGCGTTGCCACGCCGGACAGCAGGCCAGCGCCGATAGCGGCAAGTGCAGTGCGTCGTTTCATCGTCTCGATCCCCTCAGGTCGTGGTTTCCAGGAACTTCTCGCGCAATTCACGCTTCAACACCTTGCCGGTACTGTTCTCCGGCAGGGCGCTGACAAAGCGAATGGTCTTGGGCTTCTTGTAACTGGCGATGCGCTCCACGCACCACGCAAGCAGCGCGTCGGCAGCCAGTTGCCGGCCTGGGCGCAGCACGACAAACGCAACCACGGCTTCGCCGAACACCGGATCGGGCACTCCGATCACGGCTGCCTGGGCCACTGCCTCATGCGAACACAGCGCGGCCTCCACTTCCTTCGAATAAATGTTGTAGCCGCCGGAGAGGATCATGTCCTTCTTGCGGTCGACGATCGTGACATAGCCGTCGGCATCGATCTGCGCCATGTCGCCGGTGGCGAACCAGCCATTGCGTACCGATTCGCGATTGGCCTCCGGACGCCGGTAATACTCGCGCATGTTCAGGTAGCGGCCCGGCTCGCCGGTGCGCACCCACACTTCGCCGGGCTCGCCATTGGCGACTTGCTGGCCCTGGTCATCGAGCAGCTTCATTTCGATGCCGGGCAACACCCGGCCCACGCTCGACGCATGGCTGATCTGTTCATGCGGCCGCAACAGCGTGATCACGCCAACCTCGGTCATCGAGAAAAAGGAATACAGCTTGACCGCCGGCAGCCGCGCCATCAGCTCCTGCTTCAGGTCGACTGCAAACGCTTCACCGGTGGCCAGTATTCGCTCCAGCGAAGCAAACTGCTGCGGCGCCTGCACAATCTCGGGCATCAGCAGCCGCACCACGGTCGGAACGATGCCCAGCACCGTAATGCGCTCGGCGCCGATGATGCGCGCCACCTCGGCGGCATCGAAGCGCGGCACGATCACCAGCGTGCATCCATGCACCAGCATGTTGCCCATCCGCGCGAACGCCGTGCGGTGTGCCAAGGGCGTCGTGATCAGGATCCGGTCGTGTTCGCCGAAACCCCAGTACAGCCCATTCATGAAGCCATTCATGATGATGAAGTTGGACTGGGTCAGCACCGCGCCCTTCGGCTTGCCGGTGGTGCCGGACGTGTAGGAAATCATGCAGTCGTCGAATTCGACCGGGATTTCTTGCAGCAAACCACCCGCTTGCTGCAGCATCGCACCAAAGTCGGCTTCGCCGGCGCGCGGCGCACCATTTACCGCAATGCGCTGCAGGCCGGTGCCAGCGCCGGCGGCGCGATCGAACTCGGCGGCATGCTCGCTGCTGACAAAAGCCAGGCGCGGCTGCGCGTCTTCCAGCATGAAGGCGATTTCCGGCGGCGCCAGGCGCATGTTGATCGGCACCGCAATCGCGCCGGCCTTGACGATGCCAAAGAACGCGAACGCAAATTCCAGGCAGTTCGGCAGGTACAGCGCGATCCGGTCGCCCGGCAGCACGCCCATGCGCTGCAGCTCGGCGGCGACGGCATTGGACCAGCGCTCCAGCTCGGAGAAGCTGACGCGGCGATCGCCGCAGACCAGCGCCTCCTTGTCGGGCATCGAGGCCGCATGTGAGGCCAGGTAGGATGCAAACTTCATGGACCTGCTTACCTCCAGGGAACGGCCATCAAATGCGATGGCCCGGCCATTATGCTGCCGTGACGAAAAAATATTAGCACGTTTGTGCGAATTGGCAAACGCATTAAATAAATTCTTCCGTCACGCCGCCGGCCGCTTTTCTTCATCTGCTGCATCCGTTACTCTTCGTGCATTGCGCCAGCTTCCCGCGCCGACAACCACGCCCGCATGAGCACCATCATTCCGAAAGCCCCCGCAAGCGCAGCGCGCCAATCCAGGGCGCCGCTTAAAGCGACACCGCGGCCGGCGCACAGCGTGCGTCCGGGCTCGCTGCGTCAGCAGGATTACCTGCTCGGCGTCGTGTATGACCTGATTTCCGAGCACGGCATCGACGCGCTGACCATGCGACAGGTCGCGCAAGCCAGCAATGTCAGCACCGGCACCATCAACTATCACTTCCAGAACAAGGAAAACCTGGTCATCTCGGCGCTGGAGAATGCCTATCGCCTGCCCAAGGACTGGGAGCAATACCGCGGTTCGCCGGCGGCGCAGTTGCGGCGCATTGCACTATCGTATGTGTTGCGCGCCAGCAGTGACCGCTGGTGGCGGTTCTGGATCAATTACCTGGCTGCCAGCACACGCCATGAGGAAATGCAGGCGCACCAGGAGGTGCGCTTCGACAAGCAACTGGAATTCTGGTCCAACCTGGTGGCTGACGGCGTTGCCAAGGAAGAACTGCGCGCCGGGCTCGATGCGCTCGATACCGCGCGCGAACTGCTGGTGCTGGTGCATGGACTGGTGGCCATGCAATTCATGAAGCCGGATGCGAAGACCCGGGTCTATGCGCGCGAACGGATCAATCGCGGGATTGACGCCCTGCTGCGCAACCCGCCCCAGCTCGGCGATCCTGCGGCCGCACCGGCGCGCTTGCAACCGCGTCGCTGAGCTTTCCGGGATCACCGCAATCCGGTTCAGGCTTGGCCCGTCTGTTCACTGAAGGCCAGCGCGAAGTGACCGCCTGTCACTGGAAAGCCGAGCGGCAAGCCGCTACAATGCTCCCGGTTGACGCTGGCCTGGTCAACCCCAAAAATCAGAACAAAAAAATACAGACACCCATAACCAGAAGGCCATCCATGAAATTACCCCACATCCTGTTGGGCGCAGCGCTGCTCATCGCCGGCATCAGTACCAGTATCGCGCAGACCTGGCCGGACAAGCCGGTCAAGCTGATCGTGCCCTACCCGGCCGGCGGCGGCGTCGATCCGGTCGCCCGCCTGCTCGGCCAAAAGCTGGCCGAACGCTGGAAAGTGCCGGTGCTGGTCGAAAACAAGCCTGGCGCCAGCGGATCGATCGGCGCCGGCTATGTCGCCCAGTCCCCGGCCGACGGCAATACGATCCTGATGTCGGCCACGGCCGAAGTCGTGATCAACCAGTTCATCATGAAAAAGATGGCATACAACCCGGAAACCGACTTGCGTCCCGTCACCCAGGCGATCCGGCTGCCGTTCATCCTGGTGACCCATCCATCCCGTCCGTATTCCAACATGACGGAGCTGGTGGCGTATGCCCGCAAGAATCCCGGAAAGGTCACCTATGCATCGTCCGGCAACGGCACGCCGCAACACCTGGCCGGTGCACTGCTTGAGCAACTGGCCGGTGTCAAGATGACCCACGTGCCTTACAAGGGCGTGGCCCCGGCCGTATCGGACTTGCTGGCCGGCCATGTGGATATCGGTTTCGCCGGCTTGCCTACCGGATTGCCGCACGTGCAGGCCGGCAAGCTCAGAGCGCTCGGCGTATCGTCGCGCACTTCCTCGCCCGCTGCGCCGCAAGTGCCGCCGGTAGCTGCTGCGCCCGGACTCGAAAAGTTCGAGCTGATCCAGTGGTTTGGCGTGTTCGTGCCACGTGCTACGCCAGATACGGTGGTGGTGCGCCTGCAAAAGGACATGGCCGATGTACTGAAGATGGCGGACGTCAAGGAGGCGCTGGAAAAGCAGGGCGCGCAACCCAGCGGCATCCCGACTGCCGAGTTTGAAGCACTGGTGAAGTCCGAGCGCCAGAAGTTTGCCAGCATCGTCAAGTCTGCCAACATCACGGAGTAAGCGGGCGCTGGCCAGCGCCAGCCCGTCACCGTCATGCAGGATAGTCCGGGCCCTGAATCCGGACTATCCCTGCCCGGTGCAAGCCTGCAGTCACGCTGCG
>NZ_JAUSNH010000028.1 GCF_030645335.1 Lacisediminimonas sp.
CCGAGGGTCGAGCCTAAAGGGGACCGCATTCGACATCCATTACAATGCGCGGTCGGGCGCCGCCAACGCGCGTTCCGACGCATCCTTGATCCGTTACGCACTTGTGATTACCTTGCGTTCAAAGAAGACTGCGATGTTGTATGACGATATTTTGGCGACGCATTCGCGCCTGAAAGCACTTGAGTCTCGCCTGTCTATACCGTTGCGAATTCGTGGCTCGTAACGAGGATTAACTTATAGATGGCTCAATGAGATATCAGTCCGCGATGCAAATCGACCGGCTCGGCGGCAATCATCGCTTTTAGCTTTTCGACCGCGCCTGCCTGCTCCCTCCCTGATCTTGAATCGGTTGTTGACCCGATCGATTCAGTTGCCCAATAGTGGCGCAGCACCGGTGAACAACGTACCGGCAAGGGTCGTCAATCGCTTCGAATTCGGTCAGCTCGATACTCTGCTTATCACCAACGGCTGTGCCCACTGGGGTAGCGGCGTTCGAGTGGCAGCGCGTCGCGCGCCTCGCCGGTCACCTGAATCCACAGCACGATAAGCAGCTCACCATCGGCATGCCTGGGCTCAGCACCCGCTTTCCATCCGAGCATCGTGGATTTGGCAACGTCGAGGTGCTCCTCGATGCGATAGACGCTCCACCCCCGAACCTTCAAATCATTGAAGATTCGGAACCAGCTGACGCGGGTTTCAGTGACTGGCGCCGGCATGACCGGACTCAAGGCCAGGGCGCATCGAACATCATTGGCTGCATGCTGTCCCCACCTGGCCTGCGCGCGTGCGCGTTTTATATATAAACGGGGATTTTATCCAAGGAAAAGTTTTTTGGGGGCATCTTTGGGGGCATGTGAAAAGCCAGATCAAGATTAAACCTTAAAAAACAAGGCTCGTCGGCCAAGATGTGAATCCCACCCTCGCCAAGTTTGAAAATGCCCCGCAAGGGGCATTTTCTTTTCCAGGAGAGAGCGCGCATGCGCGCGGGTGGGATTCGAAGGGTTTCGCTTGCAAGCGAAACCGCGGCCTGCAGCATGTAGGCGAATCCCACCCTCTCCGCCAGTAATACAGATAAGCCCTTGAAGTGAAGGGATTTTTCATTTTTTGTTTGCATTTACCCATACTTCTGCTGACTTGTGGTGCTTGGTTCGGTCTGACCTGTTGTAACTCCTACTTCGGAGTCAGCTTCGTCGGTACTGTTACTCTTCGAAGATTTCGCCGGTCTCGGCCAAATGTTTGAACGACTCTCGGTTTAGCAATAAGACTCCCTTTACCCGCGCATTTTGCAACTTGTTTTGTCCTGCGATTGCGCCGCAAACCAAGAACGAAAGTCCTTCTGATGGACTGCTGCCGATATCGTGGACACCGACCTAAGCTTTTTGCGCTTTCTCGAACTGTATCGGACTGACGTAGCCAAGCGTCGAATGACGACGGGTTGGATTATAGAACCGCTCGATGTAGTCGAACACATCGGCACGAGCCTGCTCCCTGGTCCGATACACCTTCCTGGCCGTGCGCTCAGTCTTCAGTGAGCTGAAGAAGCTCTCCATGGCCGAGTTGTCCCAGACTTCGCCCGCGCGGCTCATGCTGCAGATGATGCCTTGCTCCTTGAGTAACTCCTGGAAGTGCTCGCTGGTGTATTGGCTGCCTTGGTCGGAGTGATGCAGCAACGCGACCGGCCTGCCTCGGCACCACACCGCCATCATCAACGCGTCGGCAACGAGTTGCGAGGTCATGCTGTCCTGCATCGACCAGCCGACGATGCGACGCGAGTACAGGTCGAGCACCGCAGCCGCATACAGCCATCCCTCGGCCGTCCAAATATAGGTGAAGTCGGCCACCCACTTCTGGTTGGGCGCATCTGCCTGGAATTGGCGGTCCAATACGTTGTCGGCAATAGCGCTGCGCTGGCCACGGTCCTGCGGCAAGCCCCGACGTCTTGGCCTCGCACGCAGAGCCTGTTCACGCATGAGCCGTTCAATGCGATGCAATCCGCATCGTTGGCCCAGTGCCAGCACGTCATGCCACACGCGTCGGGCACCATAGGTGCGGTCGCTACCCAGAAAGCTCTGACGCACCTGGCTGCCAAGCACCTCGTCGTCCAAACTACGTTGGCTTCGCGGCCTGCTGAGCCACGCATAGAAGCCGCTTCGCGAGACACCGAGCGCCTCGCACATCATTGCCAACGGCCAGGCTCCTCGGTGTTTCGCAATGAAGCCGAACTTCACATCGACTCCCTGGCGAAGTAGGCCGCCGCTTTTTTCAACAGGTCACGCTCCATGCGCAGCTTGGCTTTCTCCTTCCTCAAACGCTCCAGCTCAGCCTGGTCGGGCTTCATCACGCCCTGGCCAGGGAATGCCTGCTGTGGATCCGCAGTCGCCTCACGTACCCATTTGCGCAGCACGTTCTCGTGCACATCGGGGTCACGGGCAGCTTGCGCCACCGATACACCTCGTTCCTTTACCAGCTTGACTGCTTCAAGCTTGAACTCTCGGCTGAATTGCCTTCTCGTTCCCATGAACCACCTCCAGTTTCATTTCACACCTTAACAGGGTGTCTTTGAAACCGGCAGCAGCCCATCAACCACAAGTGAGATCGTCGGGACGAAAGGTGTGAGGCACCATGCGCTCACCACAAACTGTGCCTGGATTTTTCCGGATTCGCTGCGCGTAGTGACTTCGCTGCGGCGACCATATTGGTCAGCGCCGGGATCACTTCGGCCCACTGACGCGTCTTCAGTCCGCAGTCGGGGTTGATCCACAGGCGCTGCGACGGGATGCGCTCAGCCGCCTTCCTCATCAATTGCACAATGTGCTCCTGCGTTGGGATGTTGGGCGAGTGGATGTCATAGACGCCAGGACCGATCTCGTTCGGGTACTTGAAGGTGTCAAAGGCGTCCAGCAGTTCCATGTCCGAGCGCGAGGTTTCGATGGTGATCACGTCCGCATCCATGTCGGCGATGGAGGCAATGATGTCGTTGAACTCCGAATAGCACATGTGGGTGTGGATCTGCGTCTGATCTTCGACGCCGTTAGCGGTGATGCGGAATGATTCAACAGCCCAGTCCAGATATTCCTTCCATTGCGCGCGGCGCAGCGGCAGGCCTTCGCGTAACGCTGCCTCGTCAATCTGGATCACACGTACACCGGCCTTTTCTAGATCTAGCACTTCTTCGCGGATAGCCAACGCGAGCTGCTTGCACGAGACCGAGCGCGGCTGGTCGTCGCGCACGAAGGACCAGTTGAGAATCGTCACTGGTCCGGTCAACATGCCCTTCATCGGCTTTTTGGTCAGCGATTGAGCGTAGGTAATCCACTCCACCGTCATCGGCTTTGGGCGGCGGATGTCGCCGAAAAGGATGGGGGGCTTCACGCAGCGCGAGCCGTAGGATTGCACCCAAGCGTACTGGCTGAAGGCATAGCCTTGGAGCTGCTCGCCGAAATACTCGACCATGTCATTGCGCTCGGCTTCTCCGTGCACCAGCACGTCCAAGCCCAGCGCTTCCTGTTCGGCAACGCTTCGCGTGATCTCAGCCTGCATCGCCGCCTTATAGCCGGCGTCGTCCAGGCGCCCGGCCTTGTATTCGCTGCGCGCGCGGCGGATTTCCGCAGTTTGCGGGAAAGAACCGATGGTGGTGGTCGGGTAGGCCGGCAGCTTTAGCAGTGCTGCCTGCCTCTTGGCGCGGCTGGTGTAGTTACTGTTGCGTTGGCCGAGCTTGGCATCGATCTTCGCGACGGCAGCTTGAACTGCAGGGTTGTTCACGCGTGGAGAGGCGCGGCGCGAAGCTAGCGCGGCCCGGTTGGCCGTCAGCTCTGCCTTGACGGCGACACGCCCTTCTCGCAGAGCTTTCCCCAAGACCCGCAGTTCGTCGAGTTTTTGCAGAGCGAAGGCAAGCCACGATTTGATCTCACCGTCCAGCTTCTGTTCGCTGTCCAGGTCGACCGGCACGTGCAGCAGCGAGCACGATGGCGCGATCCACAGGCGATGGCCCAAGCGCTCAGCCCAAGGCTCGACCCAGTCCAGCACAGCGGTCAAGTCGGTTTTCCAGATATTGCGGCCATTAATTACGCCAAGGGACAGAACTTTGTGCGAAGGCAGCAAATTGATCAGAGGCTGCACGTCTTCGCGGCCGTTGATAGCGTCGATGTGCAGGCCAGCCACTGGAAGGTTGGCCGCAAGATAGATATTCTCCTTCAATTGGCCGAAATAGGTTGCCAGCAGTAGCTTGACATTGCAGACCTTGAGGTGGTGATAAGCCGTGTTGAACGCGTAGAGCCAATCGGCATCAAGTTCCGTAGCGAGGATAGGCTCATCGATCTGCACCCATTCCACACCTTGTGCAGCCAAGCTGTCCAACAGTGCTGAGTACACAAGCAACAGGCGCGGTAACAGGGCCAGTTTGTCGGAGTGGTCTTTGGTCTTGCCCAGCGCTAAGTAGGTGACCGGACCGATGATCACCGGCTTGGTCTTTACGCCCTGAGCTTTAGCTTCGGCGAGCTGTTCCAGCAGCCGCGATGCATCCAGCTTGAATTCCGTGGCGGCGTTGAACTCAGGGACGATGTAGTGATAATTAGTATCAAACCATTTCGTCATTTCGCCAGCATCGACACCGCCGGAGCAGGCGACATGCTCTCCTGTAATTTGTGCAGAGCGGCCGCGCGCAACGCGGAAGTAGTTGTCCAGGACGTCCCCGTGGAAGCCGTGTACCCGTTCCGGCAGATTGCCCAACGTGAAGCTCATGTCCAGCACCTGGTCATAGAAGGCGAAGTCGCCGACCGGAACGAGATCCAAGCCGGACTGATTATCCCAATGGTGCTTGCGCAGCTGGGCGCCCAACTCCTTCAGCGCCTGGCGGGAAGTGTTGCCCTTCCAGTAAGACTCTAGTGCAAATTTCAGTTCGCGCTTCGCCCCGATGCGCGGGAAGCCTAGGTTGTGAATGGTGGGCATGATCTGCATCCGAAAAAGTTGAGGTCTGGATTGTAAAGAGCGACCAAGCATGAAGTAAAATGGTTTTATTTCAACTAAGCATGAATTTTCCTCATCTAAAAAATGTTAGACCGCATCCATTTGGCAATCGTGCAAGAGGTAGAGCGACAGGGTTCGTTGACGGCAGCCGCTAACGTCCTCCATGTGACACAGTCAGCGTTAAGCCACAGCATGAAGAAGTTGGAGCGGCAGTTAGGGACCGACATTTGGCTGCGAGAAGGCCGCAGCCTGCGGCTGACGCAGGGTGGGCAATACCTGCTGGCTGTGGCCAATCGGGTGCTGCCACAGCTAACTTTGGCCGAGGACCGGTTGCGCCAGTTCGCGCAAGGCGAGCGCGGCGAGCTCCGTATCGGGATGGAATGCCATCCTTGCTACCAATGGCTGTTGAAAGTGGTTTCGCCCTATCTGGCGGCATGGCCGGACGTCGACGTCGACGTAAAGCAGAAGTTCCAGTTCGGCGGGATTGGCGCCTTGTTCGGCTACGAGATCGACCTGCTGGTCACGCCCGATCCACTTTATAAGCCCGGATTGATCTTCGAGCCGGTCTTCGACTACGAACAGGTTCTCGTGGTAGCCGCCGACCATAAGCTTGCGAAGGAGGACTACGTCAAACCGCGTCAGTTGACCAACGAGGTATTGGTCACATATCCCGTGCCAACCGACCGCCTGGACATCTACAACCTGTTTTTTACACCGGCCGGCGTTACGCCTCGGCGCCACAAGGTGATCGAGACCACCGACATTATGCTGCAGATTGTCGCCAGCGGTCGCGGCGTGGCTGCGCTACCGCGCTGGCTCGTGCTGGAATACGCCAGCAAAATGAACCTCGTTCCTATCCGACTGGGAAAAAATGGTATTGCGAAACAGATCTTCCTCGGAGCACGCGAGGCGGACGTCGGTATCGACTATCTACGGGCTTTCATCGAGGAAGCTCGAGAACCGGACGCGCCAATCATATTCGGCTTATAAATGGGCAAAAACCGTCTAAGAGCGCAATTGATTGACTGCAGGTTCCAGCAGTGCGCTTGACCTGCTGCGAAAAAATGGCTGCTCTAGCGCTAGCTAGGCTGCTGAAATAGCACCGAAGCGCGGGTACATTCTCATCCAGCACGTGCACCCAACGCGGTCTTTTTCACACTCCGGAAAGCCGATCTCTGATTTCCGGTTTTTTGCATCGATTTCAACGTGTTTTACGAGGAATTCCAGTCCGCCGCAATGTGAATCTCCAATGGCGCTTGGTTGCACATTGCGAAGTAAGTCGATTACGCCGCGCCACGAATCTGCTTGACCACCGCATCGGTTGGCACCGTCGTGCAATACACGGCCCACTCCGCCATCAACGCGGCACGCTTGGCAAACTGCGAGCCACGCTGATAGGCACGCTCGACCGCATCCGGCAACTGGTGCGCCAGCGCGTGTTCGGCAACCTCACGCGGGTAGTTGGTCGTCTCGGCCGTCCACATACGAAAGCTGCTGCGGAAGCCATGAACGGTGATGCCTTCGCCGTTGGCATCCGCCCAGAGGGGCTTGTCGTCATCGTTCATGCGCCGGATCACGGCGGTCAGCGACATATCCGACAAGGGCTGGCCTTTCGTGCCGGCGAATACAACATCAATGTCTTTCGGCATCGACGTCAGCACGGCCAGCGCGGCATCGCTCAATGGCACCTGGAATTCGCGTTTGGTCTTCGTCCGCTCGGCGGGTATCGTCCAGACTTTGCCAGCCGTATCGAACTCGGCCCATTGAGCGCCGCGTACTTCACCCGATCGGCAAGCGGTCAAGATGGCGAACTCGACGGCTCGGGCGGATACACCTTCACGCGCCCGCAGAGCCGACATGAACGCCCCGATGCGCTGCCACGGTAGCGATGGATGATTCTTCGTCCGGCTGGATTTGCTGATGGTGGCCAGCAAATTTTCGAGGTGACCTTTCCAGCGGGCAGGATTCTCGCCGGTGCGGTAACCGCTGGTGGTCGCCCAGCCCAGTACCGACTCGATACGACCGCGCACACGACTAGCGGTTTCGGTCTTGCTCTCCCAGATCGGCGCAAGACACTTCGCGACCAGGCCGGTGTCGATCTCGGCCACAGGCAAATGACCGAACACAGGACTGGCGTAGGTATTGAGCGTGTTGGTCCACTAGAGAGCGCGCATGCGCGCGGGTGGGATTCGAAGGGTTTCGCTTGCAAGCGAAACCGCGGCCTGCAGGATGTAGGCGAATCCCACCCTCTGTGGCCAAACTCAAGCGCCCTTGGTCGATGTCATCAATTCTTGCCGTACGCCCGACTCCCACGCACTTAACCATTGCGCCAATTGCTCTCCCGGCATAGGGCGGCTGATGAAATACCCCTGCGCCAGGTCGCAGCCGGTTTTCCGGACGAAGTCCCAGTCTGCGCGATCTTCCACGCCTTCGGCCACCGCTTCAAAACCCAATTGCCGCGACAGGTTCAGGCTGGCGTCGTAGATCGCGCGCACGGTATTGTCGGCCCAGGCACGGTGCACGAATCCACGGTCAATTTTGATTTGGTCGAACGGGATGTCCCGCAGTTGCGCCAGCGACGAGTGCCCAGTACCGAAATCATCGATCGAAAGACGAAATCCCTTGAGCCGCAAACGCACCAGTACGTCAAGGGGGGCCCGCAAATCTTCGAGCAGTTGGGTTTCTGTCACTTCCAGCTTGATCCTGCGCGGCGCAACGCCCGCGTCCTTGGCAAGATGGGCCACAATGTCTGGGAACGAGAGCGACACCAGGTTAATCATCGATACGTTGATCGCTACACGCAGGTGGATCAATGAGCGCTCCCACTCGGCGATCTGGGTGAACACGCCACGGAGCACGGCATGGGTCAATTCGTCGATAAGCCCATGTTCCTCGGCAACGCCGATAAAATTATTCGGCATGACCAGCCCATCTCGCGGATGCCGCCATCGAACCAGCGTCTCCACGCCCACACATTGGCCTGATGACACAGCCACAATGGGCTGATAGAAGTTGACCAATTCTCCCGTTTGAATTGCCTGCTGTAACTCCTGCGGACTGTATATCCTTGAAATGGGCTGATGCTCTTCGACGCTCTTCGGGACCCACTTTTCGAGCAGTTTGCGCAAAGTTGACGAGGAAACCGGCTTGACCAATTGGCCCAACAGGGTGAGCCGATGCTCCCGCGCCAGTATCGCGGCGGCGTTCAGAACCCGTTCGTCCTCGCCGCTGATGATGATGAGACCGCCCGAGTACTGGCGCTCAACCAGTCCGCGCACGAACTCTATTCCATCCATTTCGGGCATGTTCAGATCGAATAGCACCAAGTCCGGCGAGTTGCCGGAGTCGATGATGGTGGCCAGTGCCAGCTCGGCGTTTCCACATGTCACTACGTCCCGCACATCCAGTTTGAGCAACATTCGAGACAAGGTTTTTTGAACGAAAGGGTCGTCATCGAGAACCAGGGCCCAGGAATACATTGCATAAGTCATCGAAATAGCTCCCTGCGGTGAGGATTTTGCACTGAAGCACGGTGTCAGCGTTGGTCCAGGACCTGTCGCACGATCCTCATCTCTTCCTCGAAGCTGACCATTAAATCCCGTAGCAGCTCAATCTGACCCGCGTGTCCAGCTTTCTCCAGCGACGCACAGATTTCGCCCAAATGCGTGGCACCGACCCAGCGCGCCGCCGACTTCAGGCGGTGCGCCAGGTCTCCGGCCGCCAATGGAAGTCCGGCCATGCACGCCTGCCTTAGTTCCAACGTCGTACGCTGTGCGCTGACTTCGAAGTTAGACAAAAATTCTGCCATCGCTGCTGGATCATCATCAGTCATTTCTGCGAGAAAACGCATATCCACCGGCGCATTGCTCATGGCGTCACTCCTCGGTCTATCGCTGTCATCATGGGTGCATGCCTTAGCGTTAGCGACAATTTCTTGTTGAGCACTGCTTGCGGGCGCGCAAACAATTGCAAGCTTGGGCGATCAGTTTTCAATGCCCATGGACGATAGCGCACTGCCTCACTGCGAATACCCTTGGCAGTTAAGTACACGAGGGGCATGGCAGGCGATGCCCGGTTTGAGCGGTTAGGAGCAGCGAGGGAAAATTCATCTGTTTCGGGCATGTGGGCGCTTGAATCTGGCCCCAACGAAGTTTGGCATGGGAGCCACGATCGCGCCTTTTCAAATGCCGGAATTCCCGCCGCGTCGTTTGCTGGCGCGCGCGCGCCGACGAAAGCGGCCACATCCTCCGCCCAGGCGGCCATCGTTGTAACGCCGGCCCGTTTGCACATGCTGGACGGGCCCACCCGTGTCTCCGCTTGCATCTCGATTCTTTCTTTTAAGCGTCAGAATGTGCGATGCGCCTAGCCCGCCGGGGCCGAGGTATCGCGCGGAAAGTGATTTCAATTTACCACGCCCCCCCCAATAGACGATGGGCTACAATCAACTTTAATGTTTCATTGTAGCAACAACTCTTGCGCCATCGCAATCCCGTGCTAAGCTTATTTTGCTATGAGCATACGCGCCCGACTTTTATGGATTGCACTGCTTGCTACATTGTTGCCAGCCTTGTTGATCAGTTGGCGCTTTGTCGGGGAGCGTGAGGGGGAAATTGCATCCGCGACGCGGCAGTTGCCAGAGATCGCAGCGAGCATCGCGTCGGACCTGAGTGAAAAGATACAGGGTACCGAACAGCTGCATTATGGTCTGTCGCGCGCGCGCGATCTGGACACCCGAGACCGGGCGGCTTGCTCGGCCTTCCTGTCTCGGGTGCGTGACAAATACCCGCAATACACCGGCATCCTGACTATTCATCCAGATGGCCGTCTTTTCTGCGATTCCTTGAATACCGGCCGGAATCTTGACCTCACCGACCGCGCGTATTTCAAGCAGGCGCTGCAAAGTCATGCCGGGATCACGTTGGAGCCGGTCTTTGGCCGACTCACCGGAATCCCCGTACTGCAAATCGCTTACCCGGTCCGTTCGGATTCTGGCGCGCTCAGCTTTGTACTGCTTGCTTCGCTCAATCTCGCGCATTTTGTCCAGACCAATCAGCGGTATTCACAAATGGCCGGGCACGAAATTCTGCTGATCGATCATAACGGTATGGCGCTCGCATGGTCAGGTTCCACGGACAGAGGTATTCGGCCCGGCAGTCGCGTAACCGATGGCAACCTGCTTCGATTTGCCGCCTCCAATCGAGACGGTGCTGTCGAAGAATTGTCGGGGCCTGACGGAAACCCCCGAGTTTGGGCCGTGGCCCACCCTCGATTGATTAACGAAGCGGGCATCCATATTCTAGTAAGCCTTCCTCGCAATTTGCTGGTCGCGGCGGCGAACCGACGCTTTGCCGAAGACATGGCGCTCATCGCCGCGATCGGGCTGTTGGTGTTTGCCGGCATGGGTTATCTCGCCGAGTTGGGAATTCGCCGCCATGTCGGGAAAATCGGCAGAATGCTAAAGAGCATCGGGCGCGACGAACAGTGGGCGCGCATACCGGAGCCCCATCCGCGTGGTGAGCTGGGCGCGCTGATGACCTTACTTAACGACACTGCCGAAGCGCTGGAACGCCAGCGCGCGAACATTCGCGACCTGGACGAGAAGCTGCGTCAATCGCAGCGGCTGGAGTCGGTCGGGCAGTTGACCGGCGGTATGGCACACGACTTCAACAACTTGCTGACCGTGATCATGGGTAATGCTGAATTGCTGAGTGAGCAACTGGCCGGCGACCCACGACTCGCAGGTACGGCGGATACGGTGCTCAAGGCGGCCCAGAGAGGGGCAGACCTGACTCAACGTTTGCTGGCGTTTGCCCGACGCCAGCCGCTGGACCCGCGACCGGTGAATGTCGACGCCTTGGTGGCGGGGATGACTCCCATGCTGCGCGGCACGTTGGGCGAACAGGTAGAAATCGGTTTTTCCCCGATGCCCGGATTATGGCCAGCGTTGGCCGACGCGTCGCAGTTGGAGAGCGCCTTGCTTAATCTGTGTATCAATGCCCGCGACGCCATGCCCAACGGTGGACGGGTGACGATCGAGACAGCCAATCAGCTATTGGACGAAGATTTTGGCGCCCGGCATGGCGATTTGTTACCCGGCCCTTATGTCCTGCTCGCGGTTTCTGACACCGGGACCGGCATTGCGCCCGCGCACGCTTCCCGGGTATTTGAACCTTTCTTCACGACCAAGGAAAAGGACAAAGGCACGGGACTGGGCTTATCAATGGTATACGGCTTCATCAAGCAATCTGGCGGGCAAATCAATATTGACTCCGAGCTTGGGCGCGGCACTACAGTCAGCATGTATCTTCCGCGTGCCGAGGTTCCCGTGAATCAGCATCCCCGCGATGACCAGGGGGAATCGATTCCAGAGCAAGGAGCCGAAACCATATTGATGGTGGAAGATGATGAATTGGTACGGCAGTTTGTATATCGGCAACTGGTGGGGCTGGGTTATACGGTGCTGTAGGCCCCAAGCGGACCGGCAGCGCTGGAAATTATCCAGTCGGAGACAGAGATTGATCTGCTGTTTAGTGACGTCGTCATGCCGGGCGGCTTGAGCGGACGCGATCTGGCCAATGAGGCGTGCAAATTGCGGCCCGGACTTAAGGTGTTGTACACCTCGGGCTACTCTCAGGATGCTATCGTGCACCATGGCAGGCTGGACCCCGGCGTGTTGCTTCTCAATAAGCCCTACCGCCGTAACGAACTGGCCAGGAAAATCAGGCAGGCGCTCTCAACATGAAAAATTTGAATACCGCAACTGATCAAGGCGAGGAATTGCTGAGGCAGACGCAAGAGCGACTTCTGACGGCCCAGCGAATCGGAAAAATGGGTATTTGGGAGCTCGACATCGCCAGCAATGCGCTATGGTGGTCAGATCAGGTATATGCGATCTTCGCGCTCAGCGCTGACAAGTTTGCGCTCGCATATGTCAACTTCGTAGCGCACGTACACCCCGACGATAGCGCGCGTTTCCAGATCGCACAGCAGCGCGCATTATCGGGTCAGTCAAGACTAGACATCGAACATCGCATTATCACTGGTGCGGGTGAGACCCGCTGGGTGCACGAGTTGGGAGAACTGCAACTCGACACCAGTGGAAAACCGGCGAAGTTGGTCGGGACCGTGCAGGACATCACCGGGCAAAAGTTGGTCGAGGCCAGTTTGGCCAACAGCCGCCGTACCCAGACGCTCCTCAGTCGTTGCAACGAGGCCCTGATCCGCTCTGAAAGCGAAGGCGACTTGCTCGCGAGGGTATGTCAAATCGCTGTTGAGCTTGGCGAATTCCGGCTGGCCTGGATCGGATACGCCAGCGACGACCCGGAGAAGTTGGTGGTGCCGCAGGCGCAAGCTGGGGAGGGCATCGGCTACCTGGCCAAGGCTCGTATTACCTGGGCTGAGGACGATCCAGATGGACGCGGGCCGGCCGGGCGCATCATTCGCGGCGGCCAAACCATCGTGGTGCCCGATATGGAACGCGACACCAGCTTTGCGCCCTGGCTGCAAGCTGCCTTGCGGCAGGGATTTCGCGGCGTGGTCGGCTTGCCGTTGAAAGATTCGCACAAGACCTTCGGTTTGCTGGTGCTCTACATGCCCAAGGCGCGGGTGCCACCGGAGGAGGAAATCAAGCTGCTGGAGGAATTGGCGGAGAACCTTGCTTTTGGCATTGGCACATTTCGCGCCCGCAAGGAGCGCCAGATCGCATACTCGTTGATGCGCGAACAAGCCTCGTTGCTTGATCGGGCCCGGGACGCCATCCTGGTGCGCGACCCGGCGCACCGCGTGACCTACTGGAATGCCGGCGCCGAACGCCTGTACGGATGGAGCAGGGCAGAAGTGCTCGGGCGTTCCGTGGGCGAATTTCTTTACCGCGACACCTTGGTGTTCGACGCGACGATGGCGTTGCTGGAGCAGGAAGGCGAATGGACGGGCCAGTTGGCCCAGCTTCACCGGGACGGTAGCGAGCTGATTGTCGAATCGCGCTGGACCCTGCTACGTGACGATGCCGGTCAACCTCTATCGGTGCTGGTGATCAATACCGACATCACGGAGCGGCTTGCGTTGGAGGAGCGCCTGCGCCAATCCCAACGGCTGGAATCGATCGGCCAGCTCACAGGTGGTGTGGCGCACGACTTCAACAATCTGTTGACCGTGATACTGGGCAACGCCGAGTTGCTGACCGCGCAAAGCGCACCTGATTCCGACCAACGGGCAGCGGCCCATTTGATTCTCGAGGCGGCTCAGCGTGGCGCGGATCTCACCCAACGCCTGTTGGCCTTTGCGCGCAAGCAAGCACTGGATCCCAAAACTACGGACGTAAATCGGCTGGTCGCCAATCTTGAACGCATGCTCAAGCGGACTCTGGGCGAACATATCGAAATCGAGATCGTTGCCGGCACAGCGTCGTGGCCGGCGCTGGTGGATCCGGTGCAATTGGAGAACGCACTGTTGAACCTCTGCCTGAACGCGCGCGATGCCATGCCAAAGGGCGGACGGTTGACGATAGAGACGTGCAATGCGTACATCGACGACGACTACGCCAAACGGCACGCCGAGGTAAGGGCCGGGCAGTACGTGATGCTGACGGTTTCCGACACCGGCACGGGCATTGCGCCTGCCCATCTGGCGCGTGTGTTCGAGCCGTTTTTCACCACCAAGGAAAAGGGCAAAGGTACAGGGTTGGGCCTGGCCATGGTGTATGGCTTCGTCAAGCAGACCGGCGGACACGCCAGTATCTACTCCGAGCCCGGACACGGAACCACCGTGAAACTGTATCTGCCGCCAGTGGTGGGCCCTGCTCCGGTTACGGCGCTCTCGGGCGGTAATGAGCAGATGACAGGTGGAAGCGAAACCATCCTGATGGTGGAGGACGATGAATTCGTGCGCCGCTACGCGCAAGGCGAGTTGCGTAACCTGGGTTATACAGTGCTGGCGGCTGAAAACGGCATGCAGGCCCTCGAACTTCTGCGCGCGCATGTGGGCATAGACCTGCTGTTTACCGACGTGGTGATGCCCGGCATGGGAGGGCGCGAACTAGCCGATCAGGCGCGCCAGTTACGCCCCGGCCTGCGAGTGCTTTATACATCGGGCTATACCGAGAACGCCATCGTGCACAACGGTCGTCTGGACCCCGGCGTTCTGCTGCTCACAAAGCCATATCGGCGCATTGAACTGGCGAACAAAATACGCGAAGCATTGGCGGCGGATTCGGGCTGATTACAGCGCGAACGAGCGACCGTTAATATTTCTTGCTAGCATGCGTGAATTTTTCGTCGAAGTGGAGTTGCACGTGCCTAAATTCCAGTTTCAGCTTTATGTGTCGGGAGACACATTGCGAGGCCGAAAGGCGATCACCGCGCTGCGCCAAATCATTGAACGGGAACTCCCTGGCCAGTGTCAGGTCGAGGTGATCGATGCCGTGGCGCAGCCCGACCGAGCAGAAGACGAAAAAGTTCTTGCCACCCCCACGCTCGTGAGCGCCGCACTGTTACCAGCGCGTTTGCTGGTGGGTGATTTATCCGCGCCCGGGCGGGTTCTGGAAGGCCTGCGTCCGCTGTCCGAGGGCGTGTCCGGCGCATCAGATGCCAACGCAGGGTCTTTGCACGTCCGTGACGGGCGTTATCAGGCTCTGATCGAGGAACAATTGGCTGCCGTGTTAATACTGGACACGGCCGGTGTTATTCGGTTTGCCAATGCTGCGGCGGTGCGAATGTTTGC
>NZ_JAUSNH010000033.1 GCF_030645335.1 Lacisediminimonas sp.
AGCGACTCGCGGTAGCTGCGCGGCGTCAGGAGGACGCCCACCCCGTCGCCGCGGGCTTGCCACTCATGTGGCGCAGGAGCTGTCCGACCGTCCGCTTGAGCTGATGGCGGTGCACGACCTGGTCCACCATGCCGTGCGAGAGCAGGAACTCGGCCGTCTGGAATCCCTCGGGCAGATCCTGCCCGAGCGTCTGCTTGATCACGCGCGGCCCGGCGAAGCCGATGACCGCGCCGGGCTCCGCGAGGATCGCGTCGCCGAGCATCGCGTAGCTCGCGCTCACGCCGCCCGTCGTCGGGTTCGTGAGGATCGAGACGTAGGGGATGCGCCGCTCGGCGAGCTGCGAGAGCATCGCCGACGTCTTGGCCATCTGCATGAGCGAGAGCACGCCTTCCTGCATGCGCGCGCCGCCCGAGCAGGAGAGCACGATCAGGGGCCACTTCTTCTCGAGCGAGCGCTGGCCGAGGCGCGCGATCTTCTCGCCCACCACCGAGCCCATCGAACCGCCCATGAATTCAAACTCGAAACAGGCGACCACCACCGGCAAGGTCCGGATTGACCCCCCAATCACGATCAGGGCATCGGTTTCGCCCGTGGTTTCAATCGCGTCCTTCAGGCGGTCGCTGTATTTTTTGCTGTCCTTGAACTTGAGTGTATCGACCGGCAACACTTCCTGCCCGATTTCATAGCGGCCTTCGGGGTCGAGCAGCGCATCGAGGCGCTCCCTGGCCCGCACCCGCATGTGATGGTCGCACTTGGGACAGACATGCAGGTTCGATTCCAGGTCGGTCCGGTACAGCACCGCTTCGCAAGCCGGGCATTTGAGCCACAGTCCTTCGGGCACCGAGCGTCGGGTCGATGCGTCGGAACGCTGTATGCGCGGTGGCAGCAGTTTTTCTAGCCAGCTCATGGGGATCTGTTCCTTCCTGGTTCGCTTCGTAATTTCAGGCCTGGCGCATTGTAACGTCAGGCGCGCAGGTCGCCAAATGCCGCTACGCGATATTCGCCGGGCCCGGCCGCAAAGGTTTGGCACCAGCGTGGCCCACCCTTTAGCCCATCGGTCACCCTGACTTCCAAAGGGGTGCCGGCCGGGCGGATTTTACACCTCAGGCATCGAGTGCGCGACGAATACCGGCCAGGAAACGTTCCGCCGCCTCGACCGCCTGCTCCAGTGGATGATTTTCCATCTCCTGGATGATCCGGCTGCCGATCACGACAGCGTCGGCAACCGAAGCAACCGCACGCGCTGTCTCGCCGTCGCGGATGCCAAAACCCACCCCGATCGGCAACTTTACGTGGCGGCGCACAGCGGCAATGCGCTGGGCAACATCGTCAATGTCGATGTTGGCCGCGCCGGTCACGCCTTTCAGGGAAACGTAGTAGCAAAAACCGCTGCCAAGCTGGCCGACCTGGGCCATGCGCTCCTCGGTCGAGGTCGGCGCCAGCAGGAAAATCGTGTCCATGCCATTGTCGTGCATCGATTGTGCGTACTGCTCGCACTCCTCGGGCGGATAGTCGACCACGATGGTGGCATCCACGCCCGCCGCTTTGGCGGCGGCGATGAAAACCTGCTGTCCCATGTGCTCGATCGGATTGGCATAGCCCATCAGCACCACCGGTGTGCTGCTGTTGGTCTGGCGGAATGTACGGACATAGCCCAGCACGTCGGACAGGGACACGTTGAACTTGAGCGCCCGTTCACAGGCGCGCTGGATCACGGGCCCTTCGGCCATCGGGTCCGAGAACGGCACGCCGAGTTCAAGGATGTCGGCGCCGGCGCGTACCAGCGCATGCATCAGCGGCACCGTGATGGCCGGATCGGGGTCGCCAGCGGTGATGAACGGAATCAGCGCCGTCTTCTTTTGCGCCGCCAGGGCGGCAAAGGTGGGGGTTATGCGGGACATGCCGGATCGCTCTCTTTCAGTTCTTCTTGTGCTTGTCGTATTCGGCAACCGTATGCATGTCCTTGTCGCCCCGGCCCGATAGGTTGACCAGGATGGTCTGGTCCTTGGGCAGCGTGGCGGCGAACTTCGCCGCATACGCCAGTGCGTGGGCGCACTCCAGCGCCGGGATGATGCCTTCGATCCGGCAGCAGGTATGGAAAGCAGCGACCGCCTCTTCGTCGGTGACGGACACATACTGCGCCCGGCCGGAATCCTTCAGCCATGCATGTTCGGGGCCAACGCCCGGATAGTCCAGTCCGGCCGACACCGAGTGGGTCTCGATGATCTGGCCATTCTTGTCCTGCAGCAGGTAAGTCCGGTTGCCATGCAACACACCGGGTGTACCGGCCAGCAGCGCTGCGGCGTGACGCCCGGTTTCAATGCCGTCGCCTGCCGGCTCGACGCCGACCAGCTTGACGCCAGGTTCATCGATATACGGATAGAAAATGCCCATTGCATTGGAGCCGCCGCCGACGCAGGCCATCACGTAATCAGGCTGGCGGCCGGTCATCTGCGGCATCTGGACCAGGCATTCCTGTCCGATCACGGACTGGAAATCGCGCACCATCATCGGGTACGGATGGGGCCCTGCGACGGTGCCGATGATGTAGAACGTGTTCTCGACATTGGTGACCCAGTCGCGCATGGCTTCGTTCAACGCATCCTTCAGGGTTTTGGACCCGGATTCGACCGGCACCACCTTGGCACCAAGCAAGCCCATCCGGTACACGTTCTGCACCTGGCGACGGGTATCTTCACTGCCCATGTACACCACGCATTCAAG
>NZ_JAUSNH010000035.1 GCF_030645335.1 Lacisediminimonas sp.
ATCATTCCGACCAAGGAGGCTTCCTGGCCCGGCGTGCGCGACAAGCTGGTCAATGGCGAACTCGATGCCGCCCATGTGTTGTATGGCCTGATCTACGGCGTGCATCTCGGCGTATCCGGCCCGAAGAAAGACATGGCTGTGCTGATGACGCTGAATAACAATGGACAGGCCATCACCCTGTCCAAAAAGCTGGCCGACAAGGGCGCAGTGGACGGGCCATCGCTGGCCAGGCTGATGAAATCGGACAAGCGCGAATACACCTTCGCCCAGACCTTCCCGACCGGCACCCACGCCATGTGGCTGTATTACTGGCTGGCCGCGAGCGGCATCGATCCGTTCAAGCAGGCCAAGATCATTACCGTGCCGCCGCCGCAAATGGTGGCCAATATGCGGGTCGGGAACATGGACGGCTACTGTGTGGGCGAGCCCTGGGGGCACCGTGCGATTGCCGACGGCATCGGCGTGACCGGCATTACCACCCAGGACATCTGGCGCGATCATCCGGAAAAAGTCCTCGGCACCAGCGCCGAATGGGTTGCCAAGCATCCGAACACGGCACGCGCAATGACGGCCGCCATCCTGGACGCCGGCCGCTGGATCGACGCCAGCCTGTCGAACAAGAACAAGATGGCCGAGACGATCGCCGACAAGTCCTACGTCAACACCTCGGTCGACGTGATCAACCAGCGCATCCTCGGCCGCTACCAGAATGGCATGGGCAAGTCCTGGGACGATCCGAACCACATGAAGTTCTACAACGATGGCGCGGTCAGTTTCCCCTACCTGTCCGACGGCATGTGGTTCCTGACGCAACACAAGCGCTGGGGCCTGTTGAAAGCCGATGTCGATTACCTCGCGGTCGCCAAACAGATCAATCGCATCGACCTGTACAAGGAAGCAGCCAGCGCGGCCAAGGCCAGCGTGCCCAAGGACCCGATGCGTAGCAGCAAGCTGATGGATGGCGTGGTCTGGGACGGCAAGAACCCGGCCGCCTACGCCGCTTCGTTCAAGATACGGGCGTAAGCCAAGCCGCAATGAGAAACGGGAACAGGAAAACAGATGAGCGCTGTCATGGATAACTTATTGAATGTCGGTGCGGCGCCAGCCGCCGGTGTCGCCACCGACAGCACAGCCGTGGCGGCCAGCGCACCGGCCGTCCCGGCAGCTGGGCGACGCTCGCGCCTCAAGCCCATGCTGCTGGCCTTGCTGCCGCCAGTACTCGGCGTGGCCTTCATCCTGCTGCTGTGGGAAATCATTTCCATCAAAAGCAGCGGCATACCTTCACCGCTTGTGACGGCAAAAGAAGCGGTCGTGATTTTCTCTGATCCGTTCTACCGCAAAGGCCCTAACGACCAGGGCATAGGTTGGAACATCCTGGCGTCGCTGGAGCGCGTTGCCATTGGTTTTGGTCTGGCGGCGGCGGTTGGCATTCCGATGGGCTTCCTGATAGGCCGCTTCCGCTTTCTGTCGGCCATGTTCAGCCCGATCATTTCAATCCTGAAGCCGGTATCGCCACTGGCCTGGCTGCCGATTGGACTGCTGGTATTCAAGGCGGCCAATCCGGCATCGATCTGGGCAATTTTCATCTGTTCCATCTGGCCGATGATCATCAACACCGCAGTCGGCGTGCAGCGCGTGCCGCAGGACTACATGAATGTTGCGCGCGTGCTGAACCTGTCGGAGTGGAAGATCCTGACGAAGATTTTGTTTCCCTCGGTGCTGCCCTACATGCTGACCGGTGTGCGACTTTCTATCGGCACGGCGTGGCTGGTGATTGTGGCAGCGGAAATGCTGACCGGCGGCGTTGGCATCGGTTTCTGGGTCTGGGATGAGTGGAACAATCTCAACGTACCGCACATCATCATTGCGATTTTTGCCATCGGCCTGGTGGGCCTGACGCTCGAACAGGCTCTGGTGATGCTGGCCCGCGCCTTTACCTACGAAGAAGTTCAATCTTAAGCGCACGCCGCGTTTGCACCAACCGACCGAACCGACAGAGGGCAACATGGAATCGCATCTGGAAAAATTCATTGAAGTGCAGGATGCGCAGATGTCCTTTGACACCCGCAACGGCGTCTTTCTCGCGCTGCGCAACATCAATCTGCAGGTGAAAAAGGGCGAGTTCATCACGCTGATCGGGCATTCAGGCTGCGGGAAATCGACGCTGCTGAACATGATCGCAGGTCTGCTCAATCCGACCGGCGGCCTGTTGCTGTGCGCCAACCGCGAGATCAAGGGTCCGGCGCCGGAACGTGCCGTCGTGTTCCAGAATCATTCGCTGCTGCCCTGGCTGACCTGTTCCGAAAACGTCTACCTGGCAGTGGAGCGGGTATTTGCATCCACTGAAGACCGGGCGCAGATGAAAGAGCGCACCCGCGCTGCGCTAGCGCTGGTTGGCCTCACGCATGCGGAGCAAAAACGGCCGCACGAGATCTCTGGTGGCATGAAGCAGCGGGTAGGCATCGCCCGCGCGCTGTCGATGGAACCGAAGGTCTTGCTGATGGACGAGCCTTTCGGCGCGCTCGATGCACTGACCCGCGCGCATTTGCAGGACGAGCTGTTGAAGATCGTGGCGAAGACGCAGTCCACCGTCATCATGGTGACGCATGATGTGGATGAAGCCGTGCTGCTGTCGGACCGCATCGTGATGATGACCAACGGTCCGGCCGCGACTATCGGCGACATTCGCGAAGTGAATATTCCTCGTCCGCGCGATCGAGTCGCTCTTGCGCATGATCCGGCCTACATGGACTGCCGTACTGCAGTGCTGGAGTTCCTGTATCACCGGCAGGCGCAGGGGGCGGACAAAGAGGCGGCATAAAAGGAGTACCGAGCCCGTGTCTGCGGGCACTGGCGGCCTCCAAGCGAATCGGGGAAAGTTTCTTCCTGCGGGAACAATTGTTCAATAGGGACGGCCAGCAGTTTGCGGTCTGATGCGCTTTGACTTCTGGCGGCCCCAATTTTAGCGGCGATCTTCGTCGGTTACTTGCCAGTGTCCCTTTCTGTAAGGGACTCGCGGCTCGCGCTCCAGATGTACGGTTCTACACGAACTTGGCCCCGGTATCGTCCGTTAGCGGCACTTCCTCCAGTTTTGTGGCGACGACAAGATTGGCCACGCCACCGATCTGACGCAGGAAGTATTCCAGCTTTCGGGGAAGCGCCGACAGGCGCGCCTCATATCCCAGCCGGGAGAGCGACACCGCGGACAGGGGCGACTTCTGCAGCATTTTCTCCAGCGCGATCCAGAAGCGATTCGTGCCTGCGTCAATCAGAACAAGCATGGGGTCATGCAGGAATTCGCAGGCGATGGCGTCGTCAATGAACCCGGCGATCTGCTCCTTGTTTTCATTAAATGCGTCGTACAAAGCCCGATTTTTGGCTTTTTCAATCTCCTTGGGAGTCGGTGTTTTCGCTTTTTTGGGCGCAAAGACCTCCATTGATCGCCGGTACATTTTCTTCTTTTCCGTCGCCTGCTTCTTTACCTTCCGTGATTCGTCCTTTCCGCGCTCTTCCACGGCAGCGGGTGCAAGCGTAGTGGTCGTGGTGGTGGATGTTGTCGTCGTGCTTGACCCTATTGATGACGTCGTCGTTCGGCAAGGGCTCATGCCGCTGTCATCCGAACTGGCCGCTGCGCCACCTGTTGACGCTGGCACGTCGTTATTCCTCATCTCGTCTGGCGCTGCATCGTGCTTGTCGAACTCCGGGAACAGGGGCTTCGCCCGCCGGGCTTGCAGGACCGGCGGCGCCTTGGGAGCCGCTTCCTTCCGGGTGACAGGGGGAGGGGGCAGGTGGGTGGTGTCTCTGCTCACGGCTGCTGGCGTTTGCTGCATGTAGAGCCTCCTTGAAAAGCCGCTTCGTGACCCGCGGGGCCGGCCGGTTCCCGATGCTCATCCATTTCGTGCCACAGCAGAGCTCGCGCGCGACGTCTCGCGCAGCTGCACTTCCCGAGAGCATGCGTGCACCATGATCGGGATTGTGGGTATGACTAGCCCCGGCTTTTGCGCCGCCGCCTGTCGCTATTGGGTGGCACCGTCCTTGCTAACCCTACCCCCAGGAATGCAGCACGCATGGCCCTCAGCCCGGCTTCAATGGCGAAGCAGCACCGGAGAAAGCCTTAATGAAGAAGTTAAAGTTAGTCATGGTGGGCAATGGCATGGCCGGCGTGCGCACGCTGGAGGAATTGCTCAAACTCGCGCCGGACATGTATGACATCACCGTATTTGGCGCCGAGCCGTATGCCAATTACAACCGCATCCTGTTGTCGCCGGTACTGGCTGGCGAGCAGACCATCCAGGACATCATGTTGAACGATGTCGACTGGTACCAACAAAACAATATCACCCTGCACCTGAACAAGACGATCACCCAGATCGATCGCGTCAGGCGCGTCGTCATCGCCGAGGATGGCACCAGCGCGTCGTACGACCGCTTGCTGCTGGCCACCGGCTCCAACCCGTTCATGCTGCCGGTGCCGGGCAAGGACCTGGACGGCGTCATTTCCTATCGCGACATCAAGGACACCAATGCGATGATCGCGGCCGCGCAGTCGAAGCGGCATGCGGTCGTCATCGGCGGCGGTTTGCTCGGACTGGAAGCGGCCAACGGACTCAAGTTGCGCGGCATGGACGTCATCGTCGTGCACCTGCCGGAATGGCTTATGGAACGCCAGCTCGACCCGGTCGCCGGCCGCATGCTGCAAAAGTCGCTGGAAGACCGTGGCCTGAAATTCCTGCTCGCGGCAAGCACCAAAGAGCTCATTGGCGACAGCAATGGCCACGTCAGTGCGATACGCTTCGCCGATGGCCTGGAAATCCCGGCCGAGCTGGTAGTGATGGCGGTCGGCATTCGTCCCAATACGGCGCTGGCCGAAGCCAGTGGCATCCATTGCCATCGCGGCATCGTGGTCAACGACACCATGCAGACTTTCGATCCGCGCGTCTATGCGGTCGGCGAATGCGCCAGCCATCGCGGCATCGCCTATGGCCTGGTTGCGCCCTTGTTCGACATGGCGCGGGTGTGCGCCAATCATCTCGCCAGTTTTGGCATCGGCCGCTACCAGGGCTCGGTGACGTCGACCAAGCTGAAGGTCACCGGCATTGATCTGTTCTCTGCCGGCGAATTCATGGGCGGCGACGATACTGAAGAAATCCTGTTATCGGATCCGGCCGGCGGCGTCTACAAGCGCCTCGTGATTCGCGATGACAAGCTGGTTGGCGCCTGCCTGTATGGCGACACAGTGGACGGCAGCTGGTATTTCCGGCTGATCCGCGAAGGCAAGAATATCGGCGAAATCCGGGACGCGCTGATGTTCGGCGAAGCCAATATGGATCGCCCCGGCGACGTTGGCCATGAGGGCTTCACGCAAGCCGCCAGCATGCCCGACACCGCCGAGGTGTGCGGCTGCAATGGCGTATGCAAGGGCACGATCGTCAAGGCGATCAAGGAAAAAGGCTTGTTCACGCTGGAAGATGTGCGCCGCCAGACCAAGGCTTCCGCATCTTGCGGCTCCTGCACCGGACTGGTCGAGCAGATCCTGATGTTTACCGCCGGCGGCGACTACTCCGCCACGCCAAAAGCCAAGTCGATGTGCGCCTGCACCGACCACACTCACCAGGAAGCGCGCGATGCGATCCGCGCCAACAAGCTGCTGACCGTGGCCGATACCATGCGCTTCATGGAATGGCGTTCGCCCAACGGTTGCGCCAGTTGCCGGCCGGCGCTGAACTATTACCTGATCTCGACCTGGCCCAAGGAAGCACGCGACGATCCGCAATCGCGCTATATCAACGAGCGCTCGCACGCCAACATCCAAAAAGACGGCACCTACTCCGTGATTCCGCGCATGTGGGGCGGCGAAACCAGTGCATCGGAGCTGCGCCGCATTGCCGACGTGGTCGACAAGTACAAGGTGCCGACCGTCAAGGTCACAGGTGGCCAGCGTATCGACTTGCTGGGCGTGAAGAAAGAAGATTTGCGCGCGGTCTGGAAAGACCTGGGCATGCCGTCCGGCCTGGCCTATGCCAAGGGCTTGCGCACCGTGAAGACCTGCGTGGGCAGCGAATGGTGCCGCTTCGGCACGCAAAACTCCACGCTGATGGGCCAGCAACTGGAACGCCAGCTAGCGCGCATGTATGCGCCGCACAAGGTCAAGCTGGCAGTGTCGGGCTGTCCGCGCAATTGTGCCGAGTCGGGGATCAAGGATGTCGGTGTGATCGGTGTGGATTCAGGATGGGAAATCTATGTCGGCGGCAACGGCGGCATCCGTACCGAAGTTGCGCAATTCTTCGTCAAGTTAAAGACGCATGAGGAAGTGCTGGAGTATGCCGGCGCATTCCTGCAGTTGTACCGGGAAGAAGGCTGGTACCTGGAACGCACGGTGCACTACCTGGCCCGGGTCGGTCTAGAGCATGCCAAGAGCCGCGTGGTGGAGGATGCCGAAAACCGCAAGGCCTTGTACCAGCGCTTGCTGTATGCGCTCGACGGCGAGCCGGATCCCTGGCATGAGCCGGAAAAGGCCCAGGTCGACATCCGGCAGTTTGAAACATTGTCGCTATAAGAATGCGGATTGCAAGCGAGGATTGAAGATGTCACAACAATGGAAAGTCGTTTGCAGCGTGGCAGATATCCCGGTGCTGGGCGCCCGGGTAGTCAGGCGCGAGCAACAGGTCGGCGTGGCGATATTCCGCAACAGCGAGGACAAGATCTTTGCACTGCTCGATCGCTGCCCGCACAAGGGCGGGCCACTGTCGCAAGGCATTGTTTTTGGCGAACGTGTCGCCTGTCCGCTGCACAACTGGTCCATCGGCCTGGACAGCGGCTGCGCTGCGGCGCCGGATGAGGGATGCACGCAAAAGTTCAGCGTAAAGGTCGAGGATGGGAAAGTGTTCCTCGACCTGGCTGAACTCGGCGTTGGGGCAACCGAGCCTGAGGCTGCATGAATGAGATCCACGACGCCCGGCCTGCAGCCACGGCGCCGATCTCCGCCATTGCCGCGCGCGAAGTAAGGACGACTTGCTGTTATTGCGGCGTTGGCTGCGGTGTCATCATCAAGACCGACGGCGCGGCGATCACCGGTGTGCGTGGCGACCCGGATCATCCGGCCAATTTCGGCCGCCTGTGCAGCAAGGGCAGTACCTTGCACTTGTCAGCCAGGCCGGTGCTGCAGCAGCAAGTACGCGCGCTACAACCCGAGATGCGGCTGCCCGGCGCCGGCAGCCGCAGTGTGACTGACTGGGATACGGTACAGGATCACCTGGCCGGCCGGATCGCCCGCACCGTTGCCGAACATGGCCCCGACAGCATTGGCTTCTATATTTCCGGCCAGTTGCTGACCGAAGATTATTACGTCTTCAACAAGCTGGCCAAGGGACTGATCGGCACCAATAATATCGACACCAATTCACGGCTGTGCATGTCCAGCGCCGTGGCCGGATACAAGAAGACGCTGGGCGCGGATGCGCCGCCGGCCTGCTATGAAGATATTGACCTGGCCGACCTGATCTTCATCGTCGGCTCCAACACGGCCTATGCGCACCCCGTCCTTTATCGCCGCATTGAAGATGCACGCAAGAACAATCCGGCCCTGAAAGCCATCGTCGTCGATCCGCGCCGCACCGACACCGCGCGTGACGCCGACCTGTTCCTGCCAATCCTGCCCGGCACCGATGTGGCGCTGTTCAACGGCATGCTGCACATCTGCCTGTGGGAAGACCTGGTCGACCTGGATTACATTGCCGCCCATACCGAAGGCTTTGCCGAACTGAAGAAGATCGTGCGCGATTGCACGCCGGGGCTTACTGCCCAGGTCTGCGGCATCAAGGAAGACATGCTGCTGACCGCAGCCCGCTGGTTTGGCCAGTCGAAGGCGGCGCTGTCGTTGTATTGCCAGGGCCTGAACCAATCGTCCTCCGGCACGGCAAAAAATGCGGCGCTGATCAACCTGCACCTGGCGACGGGACAGATCGGCAAGCCGGGTGCCGGCCCGTTTTCCCTGACCGGCCAACCCAATGCGATGGGTGGGCGCGAAGTGGGCGGCATGGCCAACCTGTTGTCGGCGCATCGCGACCTGGCCAACCCGGCGCACCGCGCGGAAGTGGCCAGCTTGTGGGGTATCGATGAGGTCCCGGCCAGGCCTGGCAAGACCGCAGTCGAAATGTTCGAAGCGGTGCGCAGTGGCGAGATCAAGATACTCTGGATCGCCTGTACCAACCCGGCGCAATCGATGCCCGAACAGTCACTGGTGCGCGAAGCGCTGGAAAAGGCCGAGCTGGTGATCGTGCAGGAAGCCTACCGCTCCACCGCGACGCTCGAGTATGCGCATGTGCTGCTGCCCGCCACCAGTTGGGGCGAGAAGGACGGCACGGTGACCAATTCCGACCGCCGCATCAGCCGCGTGCGGCCTGCCATCGGCAAACCAGGCCAGGCGCGGCATGACTGGGAAATCGTGGTCGACCTCGCGCGCCGGCTGGAGGGGCTGATGGGTCGCTACCGCACGCTTTTTCCCTATGCCAATCCAGAGGAAATCTGGAACGAGCACCGCGAGACCACGCGCGGGCGCGACCTTGACATTACCGGGCTGTCCTACCCGATCATCGAGAGCCAGGGCCCGCAGCAATGGCCGTATCCCGCTGGCGCCCGCGTCGGCTTGCAACGGCTTTATCAGGACGGCATTTTTCCCACGCAAAGCGGTCGCGCCCGGTTCGCCGCCACCGTCTACCAGCCCGTGGCCGACAAGGTCGATGCGCGCTTTCCGTTCCACCTCAATACCGGCCGCCTGCGCGACCAGTGGCACGGCATGAGCCGCACCGGCACCGTACCGCGCCTGTTTGCGCACGCGGCGGAACCGGTCGTGGTGATGTCGGGCGCCGACCTCGCATTGCGAATGTTGAGCGAGGGCGACCTGGTGCATGTGACCAGCCGGCGCGGATCGCAAATATTTCCTGTGGCAGCGGGTGAGGACATGCGCAGCGGCCAGGCCTTCATCGGCATGCATTGGGGAGAGGAATATATTTCAGGCCGCGGCCGCGACGGGCGTCATGGCTCGCATGGCGTGAATGCGCTGACATCGCCTGCGATTGATCCGGACTCGAAGCAGCCCGAGCTCAAGCATGCCGCGGTAAAAATATTGAAAGCCGAACTGCCCTGGCACTTGCTGGCATTGGCGTGGGTGGACGCCTCGCGCGTTCTGGCGCTGCAAGCCGCATTGCGGCCCTTCATGCGGCGCTTTGCCTTTGCCAGTTGCACGCTGTTTGGCAGCGAACGTAGCGGCGTACTGTTCCGGGCTGCCGATGAAGAAGCGGCTGACCCTGCATTGCTGCAACAGATCGAAAACCTGTTCGGGCTGGGCGGCGACGATGTGCTGCGCTATGACGACCGCCGTCGCGGCAACAGCCGGCGCGTGCAAGTGCGGGACAATCGCTTGCAAGCCGTGGTGCTGGCAGGCGACGTCGCCGCCGGGAGCTGGATCAAGGAGTACCTGCAGTCCGAGCAATCGGTGCAGGCGCTCGGCCGCATGTTGCTGATGCCGTCCCACAATCCACCCCAGGGCTTCACGGCGCGCGGCAAGATCGTTTGCAGTTGCTTCAATGTTGCCGAAAGTGCGATCAACGCATGCCTGCAAGGGCAGGGCGGCGAGTCGGCAGCCATGCTGGCGTCGCTTCAGGGAAAACTCCAGTGCGGCACCAACTGCGGGTCGTGCGTTCCTGAACTCAGACAGATGGTGCATCAGGCGCGATTGACGAACAAATGAATGTGGGCGCGTAAGCCGCAGGGCATCTTGCGGATTGATTGATCCCGCCGGCAGAAATTTCATCAATTAACCTTGGAAAGGAGCCTGAAAAAAGGAACCCTCTGGTTGTGTCCCACACTCATTGCGCTTTGAAAGGAAGCCCAATGGATGTTCCCGTGAATGGCAATGCGCACAAGCCTGGTGATGTCAACCGACAGCAGCTGACAGATCATCAGACCCGCGTGATTGCACCGCAGTCCGCATCGCAGTCATCGAACAATAGTTCGAGCAGTTTACCGTCGCTTGGTAGCCCGTCACGATTCAATCAGGTCGCCGTCAACCCCGCATTCTTCTTGACTGCCCTTCCCACTGATGTCCTGTTTCACACTGCCGGCTTTCTCAATGCGATGGACCTGGTCCTGTTGGGCAGGACTTGCACATCGCTTTACCGCATCAGCGGCGACATTCAGCGCAGCGTGCCAGGCGAGCACTGGGGCGGCGGCTTCAACCGCCGCATAGTCGAGCAACGGCAGTTGACCCAAAAAATGTTTTCCTGGCTGCAGGAACGCTCGGAGCAGCAGCGCGCCCAGACGATGCCGCCCGTGGCGCCGCCTGGTCCTGTGACGCTGGAAAATTCCAGCGTCGTCGTGTCGACAGCATCGAGTATTGGCTCCCGCTTTCGCCATGTGAGCATTGCGTTGAATCGGAGCCCGCTGGTGCTTGAAATCGGTGAAGCGCTGGTCAACGCAGATGGCTGGCATCATCTGGAGTTGGTTGTTTCAGATATCAGGCCGCTGCCCCGCTTCCTGCAGCAACTGGCCAGCATCCAGATCGCCAAGCGCACTGCCAGCCCCGCCAGCAGCGCACAGCCAGACCGGCAATTGAGCATTCGTTTCACGTCAACCGGCTTCGACTATGAAACGGGCGCCGCCGTGGATGCACTCGGGGCGCTGCTGGCCCCGGCTTGTGGCGTGCGCATCGCCAGCCTGCATTTTCCCAAGGAGGGCTTGGAATTCGTGCCGGTCATCGAGGGGACCCCGCATATCGAGCAGTTTTCCGCAAGTTTCGACTGGAATGCGGCGCCGTTGCTTGACGCCTTGCGCAACAGCAGTCCGGCGTTGAGATCATTAAGCCTGCACTTTAGCCAGGTCGATGATGACCAGCCGTACTTTGGAAGCTTTTTTGATGATCCGCTTGCTTGGCAGCTTGACCGTCTGTCGATACACGCATCCCGTATGGCGGCGAGCGGAATACCGCTGGATTTCATTGGATCTTGCAAAATCAAGGATCTCCGATTGCATGGTGTCGAATTCGATTCAGATTCCAATCAGAAAGGTACATTCGGCACGGCGGTTGCGGCCAATACGATTATCGAAACATTAGAACTTAAATACTGCAGGTTTCCAGCATCCAGCTTTGATCGCCTTTTGAGCAGCCTGCAATTGTCTACCGCGTTGAAGTGCCTGATGTTGCACCATAACATCCAGCTCGATTGTCCGAGTTCTTCTACCCGAGTAGTCGACGCCATAAAAATGCTGAAGTCCCTTGTCGAAGTGCACTTCGACAAGGGGTTCTATTTAATGAACGGGCGGAAAATCAGCGAGCTTCAAGTTGCCCGGCCGGACCTGCGCATTTTCGTTGACAAGGCATTGATTTCGCCTGGCGCTGGCCTTGACGGCGATGAACAAGCGAGCGGCTGTCAATCAGATAGCGATGAATCGACCGATGGCAGCTACTACGATTCGGCAGACAGCGACCATTCAATGGATGACGGCGAAAATTATTCATCAGACGAAGACCAGTCCCAGGACGATTTCATGGCGGACATCGGTCGGGTGATCAATCGCGCGAAGAGCGCTGAGAAGCAGTAAGTTCAATCGGAAAAGAATGAGCCGGCCGCACGGTATGGATCGCCAGCGTGCGGCCGGCTTGTCATGCAAGGCAGATCATCCGACTGATGTGCAGGGGCACCCGGCACGGTCGCGGCAAGCAAATAGTCCGCATGACACGCTATCGGTAGCTTGTTATGGAGCGATTGGCGAACGAATGAACTTGGATGCAGAAGACCCGGCTCATCTTGCGAACCGCTTGGTCCAGCCGCCAATAAATTCTTCCTTTGCATCTGACATTGGCCGGAGGGAGGAACCTTTTCTTTCTCGTCAGCACCCATTGCGCTTTGAAAGAAATTCCAATGAATTTTTCCGGGAATGGCAATGCGCAAAGGCCTGGTGGCCCCATTGGACAGTCGATCGCGGGTCATCAGGCCAATGCAAGCACTCTCCAATTGACATCGCAATCGTCGAGCAGCAGTTCGAGCAGTCTGCCGTCGGTCGGTACCCCGTCACGATTCAACTCCGCTGGCCCGGCGTTTTCCCTGTTCGATCTTCCCGTTGATGCCTTGTTTCACACGTCCGGCTTTCTGGGAACGATCGACCTGATCCGGTTGGGCGGCACTTGCAAAGCGCTTTACAGCGTAACGGGCGACCTGCAGCGCAGCGTGTCGGCCGTTCATTGGCGCGGCGGTGCAAGCCGGCGCGCTGACGAGCAACGCGACCTGACTCGGCGGATCTGCGATCGAGCGAAGATAGAACGGAATAAGCAGCTTCGCGAAATAGAGATGAGCATGGCGGCGTCCTCGCCGGAGACGCTGCAAAAACGCCGACTCATCGAGTCGCAGGCAGTAATCGACATCAAAGCGCAGGCTTCCAGCGTCGGTTCCCGCTTTCGCCATGTAAGTTTCAGTATGTCTAATGACGCGCTAGAGGCAGAAATCGGTGAGGCACTGGCCAACGCACATGGCTGGAATCATCTAAATCTGAGCGTCTCAGATATCAGGCCGCTACCAGGTTTCCTGCGGCGACTCAGAACCATCGAGGAGGCCAAACGCTCTGCCAGCCCGGCCGGTGAGAAACAGCGAGTCCGGCAATTGAGCATTCAATTCGACGAATTCTCCAAGGTCCTGTCGGAACCAGTTGTGCGGGACATCATGGATGCACTAAGAGCGCTAGAGGCCGAAGCCTGTGGCATGCGCATCGTCGATCTGAATTTGCCTCCGAATTTACCTCCAGAAATTCTGCAGCACTTCTTGAAATTTGTCGAAGATAGCCTGCATATCGAGCAGCTTAGTGCTTACGTCGATTGGGATGCGGCTCCGCTGCTTGACGCATTGCGGGCTAGTGCTTCACCGCTGAAATCACTGACATTGCGCTTTAGCAATGTGAGTTCTAATCGGACCGAATTCGGGTGCCATTTTGATGGATCCAGTGCGTGGCAGCTTGACCGCCTCGCCATATATGCTTCCAGCCTGAAGGTGAGTAGACTTCCGGTGGCGTTTCTTGCCTCGTGCAATATTCGGGAAATCCAACTGCATGGTCTCGAATTCGATTCGACGCCCGAGGCCTCAGGTGCACTTGGGGCTGCGCTTGCACAAAATACGGCAGTCGAAAGTCTTGCAATCGCCAATGGAAGCTTTGATTACTATGGCGGCAATGAATGTCTACTGCGCAGTTTGCAGGCGTCTACTTCGTTGAAGTGTCTGACGCTGGGTAAATTGACCGGATTCCACTTCTACACTCTGGAGACCATTGATTGCATAAAGCGAATCAAATCGCTTTCGGAAATCCATATCGTAAATGAAAATCGAGCAAAGTACAGGGAGGAGCTTTACCTTCAACTTGCTCGATCGCAGCTGCGTATTTTTTTGAACGAAGAATTGCTTGAGCTTCAGGCTGGCGTCGAAGCCCTGAATATCAGCACGGAATCAGACAGCGACGACGGCTACTCAAGCGATAGCGACAGCGCCGACCCAGCAGACGGCGATTACGCAAGGGCTCACAGCAGCGCCGATCCGACCGACAGCGATGATTCAAGCGATCGCAGCGAAAATGATTCATCTGACGAACGTGATCTCATGGCGGACATTGGTCGGCTGATCCAGCGCGCAAAGGACGCTGAAAAGCAATAGTTCCAATCGAAAAGGGGATGAAGAGGCCGAACGGCATGGGTCGCCGTCGGGCCTTTTTGCGATACAGGGGGCATCATCTGGCTGCGGCACCGGCTGCAGCATAGTAAGCTTGCAGCATGAGCTCAACTTTCGTCGATCCCTTCCCGGCCGCCCGCTTCATCAAGGAAATTGGCCGCGGGAAAAAAGGCGCACGCAGCCTGTCGCGCAGTGACGCACATGATGTGTATGCGGCCATGCTCGATCAACGGATTTCCGACCTTGAACTCGGCGGCATTTTGCTCGCCATGCGCATCAAGGGCGAATCGGTCGATGAAATTGCCGGCTTCCTCGACGCAGCAGAACAATCATTTCCCTTGCTGGCCGCGCCGCCCGGTGAATTTGCACCGGTAGTGATCCCCAGTTACAACGGCTCGCGGCAAATGCCCAACCTGACGCCCTTGCTGGCCCTGCTGCTGGCGCGCGAAGGCGTGCCGGTCCTGATGCATGGCGTGACCACTGACCCGGGCCGTGTGACCAGCGCTGAAATCTTGCGGGAGATGGGAATCGAGCCGGACCGGGGCGGTGCTGCGGTGGCGCAGTCATTCCTGCGCAGGCAGCCGGCCTTCATGCCGATAGAATATCTGGCGCCCAAGATGGCGCGGCTGCTGACGCTGCGTCGCGTGCTTGGCGTGCGTAACTCGACCCATACGCTGGTCAAGATCATGCAGCCTTTCGCCTGCCCGGCATTGCGCCTGACCTCCTATACCCATCCGGAATACCTGCTGATGCTGGGCGATTATTTCTCGACGCTTGCGCCGGCCGATCGCGGTGACATGTTCCTGATGCGCGGCACTGAAGGCGAGACCGTCGCCAACCTGCGGCGCGCCAACCAGATCGACTGGTTCCACCAGCATCAGCGACAGACGCTGGTCGAGAAGCAAGCACCGGTGGAGCAGTTGCCGTCGCTGCCGGACAGCGCCGCCGCCAGTACCGCACGCTGGATCACGGCGGCGCTCGAAGGCAGCGTGGAAACGCCGTCCGCGATTCTTGAACAGGCCGGACATTGCCTGCGGGTCGCCCGCGCGCTGCGAGCCTGAGCCGTCAAGTCAATGGCGAGTGCCGGATTACCTGACCGGCGGTGGCGCCAGTGGCGACGCAGCGGCTTGTTGTCCGCTTTCCAGAAGCCCGCCGCCAAGGCTGCGGTACAAGTCCACCGCATTGGTGAAGCGCAGTTGCCAGGACTGTATCAACAGCTGTTGCGTAGCGAACAGTTCGCGTTGCGCGTCCAGCACCTCCAGCGAACTGGCGATGCCATTGCGATAGCGTAGTTCCGACAGGCGGGCGCGATCGGCTTGCGCTTGCACGGCCAGCCCTTGCGCTTGAATCTGCTGATCGATCAGCTCGCGCGCCACCAGCGCATCGGCCACCTCGCGGAAGGCGGTCTGGATGGTGCGCTCGTAGTCCACCACCGCCAGGTTGTTGCGCGCCTGGGCCAGCGACAGGTTGCTGCTGTTGCGTCCGGCATCGAACAGGGGCAGCGTCAGTTGCGGCACGAAGGACCAACTGCGCGAAGCGCCCTCGAACAGCGTCGACAAGTCATTGCTGCCCAAACCGATTCCCGAGGTCAGCGAGATGCGCGGGAAAAAAGCCGCCCGTGCTGCGCCGATGTTCGCGTTGGTCGCGCGCAGTCGTTGCTCGGCCGCGCGGATGTCCGGCCGCCGCGCCAGCAAGTCTGATGGCAGTCCGGCGGGAATATCGGCGACCACGCCCTGCTCCTCCAGCTTGCGCGCCGGCGGCAGGTTTTCCAGAGGCTGGCCGACCAGCAGCGTGAGCGCATTGATTGACTGCGCGTACAGGCGGGCCAGTGCCAGTTCGGCTACTTGCGCCGACTGGTACAGCGATTCCGCCTGGCGCAAGTCGAGCCCGGACGAGGCGCCGACATCGAAGCGTTGCCGTGCCAGTTTCATGGCGGCGTCGCGCGCGCGCTTGGTGTCTTGCGCCAGCGTCAGTTGTTCGGCGTATGCGCGCTCGGCCAGGTAGGCCCGCGCCACGGCGGCGACCAGTGAAATGTGCGCCGAGCGTTGCGCTTCTTCGGTTGCCAGGAATTGCGACAGTGCGGCATCCGACAGGCTGCGCACGCGGCCAAAGAAGTCCAGTTCGAATGCCGCCAGCGACAGGCCGATCTGGTAGTTGGCTGTCACCACCGGCCGGCCAAGCGGGCTGGCGCCAGGCGGCGTGCGCGAACGGCCAGCACTGCCGACGGCATTGATGGTCGGCAGCAAGTCGGCGGACTGCACGTTGTACAGTGCACGCGCTTCTTCTACCCGCAAGGCGGCAGTACGCAAGTCGCGGTTGTGTTCCAGTGAGGCGGCAATCAAGGCTTGCAAGCGGGCGTCGGGAAAGAACTGCCGCCAGCCGATTTCGGATGCGGCCCGGCCGCTCTCCAGACCCGAGGGTGCGGGGTAGGCGGCAGCGACTGGCGCTGCCGGCCGGCTGAATTCCGGCGTCAGCGAGCAGGCCCCCAGCGTGAGCGCAAGCAGCATGCCGCCTGCGGCCCGGCTGATGCCGCCGCGCCGGGTGCAGCGACGACTTTTATACCGGCTGGTCATGCGATCCCTCCTTGTCCATTTGGGCGGCGTACATCTTGCGCTGGCGCTCGCTGCCTTTGAAAACACTGCGCACCACCACGAAGAACACGGGCACCAGGAACACCGCCAGCACCGTGGCCGTGATCATGCCGCCCATCACGCCTGTGCCGATCGCGCGCTGGCTGGCTGAACCTGCGCCGCTGGCCACCACCAGCGGCAGCACGCCGAGGATGAAAGCCAGCGAGGTCATCAGGATCGGACGGAAACGCAGGTGCACCGCTTCCAGCGTTGCTTCGACCAGGCCGCGGCCCTGCGCCTGCAAATCCTTGGCGAACTCGATGATCAGGATCGCGTTTTTGGCCGACAGCCCGATGATGGCGATCAGGCCGACCTTGAAGTACACGTCGTTGGGCATGTCGCGCATGTTGGCGCCAAGCAGCGCGCCAATCACGCCCAGCGGCACGACCAGCAGTACTGACAGCGGAATGGTGGTGCTTTCATACAGGGCAGCCAATACGAGGAATACGGCCAGCAGCGACAGCGCGAACAAGGCCGGCGCTTGCGAGCCGGAGGTTTTTTCTTCGTACGATTGGCCGGTCCATTCGAAGCCGAAGCCGGCTGGCAGCTGGGACATCATTTTTTCCATTTCAGCCAGCGCATCGCCGGTGCTGCGCCCGGGCGCTGCATCGCCGGACAGCTTGATGGCGGGGTAGCCGTTGTAGCGCACCAGTTGCACCGGGCCGGTGACCCAGCGCGATTGGCTGAACGAGGACAGCGCCACCATATTGCCCTGGCTGTTGCGTACGTGCAGTTTCATCAGGTCTTCCGGGCGCAACCGCTCCGGCGCATCCGCTTGCAGGATCACGCGCTGCATCCGGCCCTGGTTGGGGAAATCGTTCAGGTAGGACGAGCCCATCGTATTGGCCAGCACGGCATTGATGTCGGCGAAGCTCACGCCCAGCGCACTGGCCTTGTTGCGGTCGATGTCGAGCTGCAGCTGCGGCGTGTCTTCCAGCCCCTCCGGACGGATGCCGGAAATTACCTTGCTGGTCGTGGCCATGCCGAGCAACTGGTTACGTGCAGCGATCAGCGCCTCGCGGCCGAGCCCGCCGCGATCCTGCAGCCGGAATGAAAAGCCGGTGGCGTTGCCCAGTTCGCGGATCGGCGGCGGATTGACCGGAAACACAATGGCGTCGCGGATACCCGACACCGCACCGAACGCCTTGCCGGCGATGGCCTGGGCGCCCTGGTCTGCGCCCTTGCGTTCGCTCCAGTCGATCAGCGGCGTGAACACCAGGCCGGCATTCTGACCGCGGCCGGAAAAGCTAAAGCCGGTGACGGCAACGATCTTGTCCACCAGCGGATTGTTCAGGTAATAGTTTTCCACCTGTTCAATCACGGCCAGCGTGCGGTGCGCGCTGGCGCCCGGCGGCAGTTGCACATTGGTGATCAGGTAACCCTGGTCCTCGCTGGGCAGGAAGGAGGTCGGCATGCGCATGAACATGACAGCCACGGCGACAATGATCAGTGCATACAGCACCATGTAGCGGCCGGTCTTGCGCAGCATGCCGGCCACCACGCCCTGGTAGCGGTCGGCGCTGGTCTTGAAGCCGCGGTTGAACCAGCCGAAGAAGCCGCGCCGCTCGACATGGCTGCCTTTCGCGATCGGCTTGAGCAGGGTGGCGCACAGCGCCGGCGTCAGGGTCAGCGCCATCAGCGCCGAGAACAGCATTGCCGATACCATCGACAGCGTGAACTGGCGGTAAATTGCGCCGACTGCGCCGCCGAAAAACGCCATCGGAATGAATACTGCGACCAGTACCAGCGTGATGCCGATGATGGCGCCGGTGATCTGTCCCATCGCCTTGCGCGTGGCGTCGCGCGGCGACAGGCCTTCTTCGCTCATGATGCGCTCGACGTTTTCGACCACGACAATGGCGTCGTCGACCAGGATGCCGATTGCCAATACCAGGCCGAACATGGTCAGCACGTTGATCGAATAGCCGAACGCGGCCATGGTGGCGAAGGTGCCCATCAGCGCAATCGGCACGACGACGGTGGGGATCAGCGTGGCGCGGAAATTCTGCAGGAACAGGTACATCACGAGGAACACCAGGAAGATCGCTTCGAGCAGTGTTTTCACCACTTCCTCGATTGAAATCTGCACGAACAGCGAGGTGTCGTACGGAATGTCGTACTTGACGCCGGCAGGGAAATAGCGCGACAGCTCGTTCATCTTGGCGCGCACTGCCTTGGCTGTCGCCAGCGCATTCGCCGTGGGAGACAATTGCACGCCGATGGCCGAGGTGGCCTTGCCATTGAGCCGCGCCGCAGTGGCATAGCCCTGGCCGCCGATCTCGACCCGCGCCACGTCTTTCAGGCGCACGGTCGAGCCGTCCGGATTGGCGCGCAAAATAATGTTCTGGAACTCTTCGACCGAGGTCAGCTGGCCGGTCACCACCACCTGCGAGGAAATCTGTTGCGAGTCCGGACTGGGCAAGTCACCCAGTGTGCCGGACGCGACCTGTGCATTTTGCGTCCGGATCGCAGTGGCGACATCCGACGGCGTGAGTTTGTATCCGACCAGCTTGTCAGGGTCGAGCCAGATGCGCATGGCCCGCTCGGTGCCAAAAAGCTGCGCCTGCCCGACGCCGGGAACGCGGCGCAACTCGTTCAATACATTGCGCGACAGGTAATCGCCCAGCGCCACCGGATCGAGCCGGCCGTCGGTTGACGACAGTGTGGTGAACAACAGGAAGTTGCTGCGCGCCTTGGTCACCTGCACGCCCTGTTGGGCGACAGCCTGCGGCAAGCGGGCTTCTACCCGCTTGAGCCGGTTCTGCACGTCGACTGCGGCGAGGTCGGGATTGGTGCCGGCCTGGAACGTCACCGTTACCTGGCCTTGCCCATTGGCGTCGCTTTCGGACTCCATGTAGAGCAAGCCTTCGGCGCCGTTCATTTCCTGTTCGATCAGGCTGACCACGCTCTCGTCGACGATCCGGGCCGATGCGCCCGGATAGTTGGCGGTGACGACGATCGAAGGCGGTGCAATGGTGGGGTACTGTGCGACCGGCAATTGCGTGACTGCCAGCGCGCCGCCGATCAGGATGAACAGCGCGATGACCCAGGCAAATACCGGGCGGTCAATGAAGAACTTCGCCATGTGCGGGCCTTGTTATCGGGTTGGGGCTGCGGGCTTGGCGGCGGCCGGAGCCGGTGCTTGCGCTGGCTTGGTGGCGGCAGTCCCCGGCTTTTGCCAGTCGACCACTTTGACTGCGGCGCCGGGACGCGCTTTCTGCAAACCTTCGACGATCACCCGGTCACCCGCTTTCAGGCCCTCGCTGACGATCCACTGGTCGCCGATCGTGCCCTCGGTCTTGATCGGCCGCACGGCGACCTTGCCGTCGGCTTGCACCAGCAGCACGCTGGGGCCTTCGGAGCTGCGCTGCACGGCTTGCTGCGGAATCGTGATCGATTGCTCGCGCACCGCCTGTTCGAGCCGCGCCCTGACATACATGCCGGGCAACAGGCTGCGTTCGGGATTGGGAAACTGGGCGCGCAGGATGACCGATCCGGAGCTTTCGTCAACGCTCATTTCCGCAAACAGCAATTTGCCGGGTGCGCCGATTTTTTGTCCGTCTTCAGTCACCAGCGTGACTTGCGCCGCATTTTTTCCGAGCCGCTTGAGCCGGCCGTCGGCCAGTGCGCGCTGCAGGTTCTGCATCTCGCTGCTGGATTGCGACATCGTCACGAAAATCGGGTCGATCTGCTGCACCACCGCCAGCGGTGTTGCTTCGCCTTGTCCGACCAGCGCGCCCTCGGTTACCAGCGCGCGGCCGATGCGGCCCGAAATCGGTGCATTCACGGTTGCATAGCCAAGATTGAGGCGGGCCGATTCCCGTGCGGCGCGGGCAGCGGCGACATCGGCCGTCGCTTGTTTCTGGGCGCCGAGCACATCGTCGAATTCCTGCTTGCTGATGGCGTTGGTTTGCACCAGCGGCTGGTAGCGTTCGAGCTTGGCGCTGGTCAGGGACAGGTTGGCTTGTGCGCGCGCCAATGACGCTTCTGCGCTGGCCAGGCTGGCCTTGTATTGGGCCGGGTCGATCTGGTACAGCACATCGCCGGCCTTGACCTCGCTGCCTTCGGTGAACAGCCGCTTTTGCACGATGCCGGGGACACGGGCGCGCACTTGCGCGGTGCGTGTCGCTTCGACCCGGCCCGGCAGTTCGGTACTGACCGTGACATTGCCGGCAGCGACGGTAATGACCGCCACTTCCGGCGGCGGCATGCCGCCTGGCGCCTGGGCCTTGGCCGGCTTTTCGCCGCAGCCGGCCAGGCTGGACAACAGTAGCAACAACAATGCGTGAGGAAGAAGACGGGACAAGATGGGCATGGTTTTTTTCGGTCGGGATTCGGCGGCGGCCTGGGAACGGGCCGGGCGTGAATTTGAATGCAGGGATCGTGCCGGGCGTCGGGCTGCTGCCGGCAGCCAACGCCCGTCGAGTATAACGGGAAACGCCCGACCCGTTTTATCGTCATGTGTGGGCGGCTGCCCCTTACGATTGTGCGCAGGCTTGCTTGATTTCGAAGATCGGGTCCTGCTCTTCATGGATGCGCTGTACTGGCTTGTCTGCCTCCTTTTCCAGCAGGAGCAGTGTGCTGCGGCCAGCGCTGGCCCATTGGCCCGGCAGTGGTCTGAGCAGGCGCTCGAGCGTGCAGGCGCACAGCGACACGTACAGCCGCATTTCAATGCCGCCCGCCAGGGATTTCTTCAGGTGCCCGTTGAGGACCCCGACGAATGCTTCGGCCCCACTGAAACTGGCGCGTTGCACAGGCCGCTGGCGGTCAGGCCGCGGCCATGCGCTGTCGCTTGCCATTTCGAGCCAGCACTCCACCGATAGCAGGATCTGGCGCAGCACTCGTAAGGACAGCGTCTGGTCTTGACTGAAACGCAGGATCCAGTACAGGGCCAGCAATAGTTTGGCGAAGCGGTCGTCGTCGAGTGCGGTGGCCTGATCCGTCCAGCGGTCGATGAAGGCGTCCCAACCATCGTCGGCATCGGCTGCTTGCCGGTAGCGGCACATGGAGGCCATCAGATGTTCCAGGCAGGATGGCTTGAGGCTGGCCGGACACAGGGCCAAAGGCCCATCCATCAGCACCAGCAGGCGCAGTAATGCGTTGCGCAGGGCGGGCAACGTGACAGGTCGCCTGTTGCCGCCCGTCAGGCCGTTCGGCGCGCGCCACCAATCGAGCCGCGCGGAATTGATCAATTCCTGTTTTTGCGACTCGGTGGCCAGCCTGGAAAAGCTGGTTCGCAACAAGGATAGCGCCAGCCTGCTGCTGTCGTTTTCGGCAGCGCCCGCGCCGGCAGTGCAGTGCAGGGCGAACAGCAAAGGGAGGCGGCTGTCATCGGCCGCCTGGTCGGCTATGCGTACCAGTTCCATTTGCAGCGCGCCGCTGGCAGGATGGCCGGCGGCTTGTGCATCGGCCAGTACGCGCATTGCCGCAGCCATGAAAACGGGCATCGGCGCGGCAGTGCCGGTGTTGATCGCGCTGAGCACCGGATGACGCAGTTCGGCAGCATTGTCCTTGCTGGCCAGCAGGCTGCGCAGCGACTCGCGCAAGATGTCGAGCTGGGCCTTTACCGCAGCGCTGGTTTCGGCGTCGGCTTGCTGCTTGTCGGCCGGCTGATCGATTTGCATCAGCAGCCGTTCGATTTCCGCATCCATCAATTCGTCGCGGATCACCACCAGTGGACGCATGCGCAATACCGGTGCAAAAATGACGCGTGCGGGTGCCTGCCTCCAGGGCTGCTGCGAGAGTGCCAGCAGGCCGGCAAGGCGCGGCTGCGCGCTCATGACTTGCTGTGAATGCACGCGCTTGGCCACGACAACGCGTGGCGACCTTGCCAGAAGCGGGCGACGACTTTGACCGGTTCGCTGGACGGAAGTGGCAGGGCTGGCAAAGGGGCGGCCGACGGGGGACACAGGCTGGGCCATGAGGGCATCTCCCAAAAAAAGGGGAGATGATGGGCAATCCAGCGGGTTTGATCCGCAAGAATTAGGACTCGCATGCCTGCTCGCCCTGGTGGCGTCGGTCAGCGAACTACTTTTCAGAAGCTGCGCTTGCCGTCACATCGAGCCTGGGTTGGCCGCTGGAATGCCCGTTGGGATGCACTATCCCTGCTGCCGCAGCCGCGCAAACCGCGATAGCCTGCCTGCGTGGCAGGTGATCTGCCGCGCCGGTGCATCAGGGTTGCAGCAGGGCGTTGACCTGCTGCAGGTCTTCTTCCTTGAGTACGCCCGCTGCACTTTTCAGCCGCAGGCCATTCAGTACCGTGTCGTAGCGCGCACGCGCCAGGTCGCGCCGGGTGGAGAACAACTGTTGCTGCGCATTGAGCACGTCGATGTTGATGCGCACGCCGACTTCATAGCCCAACTGGTTCGCTTCCAGTGCGGATTGGCTGGAAATCTCGGCTGCCTGCAACGCCCGTACTTGCGCCAGCCCGCTCGACACGCCGAGGAAAGCCTGACGAGCGGACTGTTCCGCAACGCGGCGTGCATTGTCCAGGTCCGAGCGCGCCTTGTCTTCCAGCGCGATGGCCTCGCGCACCCGGCTGGTGGTGGCAAAACCGGAAAACAGCGGCAGGTTCAGTTGCACGCCGATCTGGCTGCTATTGCTCTGGGTGCCCGGGATAACGGTTGCGGTGGTGGTCGGCGAGCCGTTGACCACGCTACGGCCGCGGCTGGCCACGAGATCGAGTGTGGGCGCATGGCCGGCACGGTTGCGCTTGATTTCGCGCTGCGCGATTTCCAGCGCCAGTTGCTGGCCGAGGACGCCATAGTTCTGTCCCTGCGCTGTCGACACCCAGTCCTGCATGGCGGCCGGTTGCGGCGGCGTCAGCGCCAGGCCGGGCTTGAACGGCGCCAGCATGCCGGGTGGCTTGCCGATAATCTGCTGGACTGCCGCACGCTTGATCTGCAAGTCGCTTTCGGCGGCGAATTCCTGTGCCACGGCCAGGTCGAACCGGGCTTGCGCTTCATGCGTGTCGGTAATGGTGGCGGTGCAGACTAGAAAGTTGCGCTTGGCTGACGCCAGCTGCTCAGTGATCGCGGTCTTTTGCGCCTGTACGGTGGCCAAGGTGTCTTGCGCGGCGAGGACGTCGAAATACGCTTGGGATATCCGCACCATCAAGTCTTGCTGTGCTTGTGCATACACCGCGCGTGTGGCGGCGACCTGCAGTTTGCTTTGTTGCCAGGATTCCCAGTTCGCCAGGCGAAACAGTGGCTGGGTCAGCGAAATCGTGTAGGCATTGGTGGTGTTGTTGCGGTCGCTGCTGGCGCCGCCCAGCGTCACGTCTGCAAGGGTGCGGGTGCTGCTTGCCCCGAGGCCGACCACTGGCAGCAATTGCGCAAAGCCCTGGGGCTCGCGTTCGCTGCCGGCGGCCAGGCTGGCGCGCGCGCTGGCAAATACCGCGTCGTTGGCCAGCGCTTCCCGATACAACTGCAGCAAGTCGGCCGCGTGAATGTTGCTGGTTGCAAAAACGCCGGCCAGCAAGGTGGCGATCAGGGTGGTGCGCATGGTCTCTCCGCTAGGTCGAATACGATATTCAGTAGGTCGGCATGCTGCCGTCGACCTGGGTTGCCCAGGCGTGCATGCCGCCGGTCAGGTTGATTACATTGGAAAATCCGTTGCGCTCCAGGAAAGCGGCCACTGCCATGCTGCGTGCGCCGTGGTGGCAGATGCAGACGATTTCCGTCTCCGGGTCAAGCTCCTGCTGGCGCGCCGGCACGGTATTCATTGGCATCAGCGTCGCGCCCTCAAGATGGCAGGTCTGGAACTCCCAGGGCTCGCGCACGTCGAGCAGGAACGGCCTGGCTGCGGCGTCGTCGGCCAGGCGTTGTGCAAGTTCGGTCACGCTCAGGTGTTTCATCTGATTTGCCGTTGCAAAAGCCGGTTCAGAAGCGAAAGTGCGACCGGTGCTCGGCATTGCGCAGCGCCGGTACATTGGTCTCGAACAGCATTTCGGTCTGGAAGTCGCGCTCGGAAACACGGGTGGTGCGTTGCGCTTCCATGACCGGCGCTTCGCCGATGAAGGCCAGCAAGCGTCCGCCAATCTTGAGTTGTTGCAGGAAGGCGTCCGGCAGGGTGGGCAGCGAGCCGGAAATCACGATCACGTCGAACTGCTCGCTGCCAAAGCCGCGCGCACCGTCGCCGAGCACGACGTCGACGTTGCTGATGCCGTAGCTGGCCAGGTTGCTGGCGGCCAGCGACTTGAGCACAGGCTCGATATCGACCGTGGTGACATGACGGGCGCGGTGCGCCAGCAGGGCGGCCATGTAGCCCGAGCCAGCGCCGATTTCGAGCACGGTCTCATGTTTCCTGACGCCGGCTTCCTGCAGGATGCGCGCTTCCACCCGCGGCGGGAACATGTTTTCACCGCATGGCAGCGGTACTTCGGTATCGGCAAACGCCAGGCTGCGGTAGGCGGCGGGAACGAATTCCTCGCGCCGGACGATGGTCAGCATGGCCAGCACTTCAGTGTCGAGCACGTTCCATGTGCGGATCTGCTGTTCGATCATGTTGAAACGGGCTTCTTCGATTTTCATGATTCAGTTCAGTTTGGATGGGGAGGGGACAGGGCGCATTCTATCAAACGACCTCATCGTTCTTCGACTGCGGCGCGGCGAATTCTTGTCCGGCGTCGGGCCGGCCTTCGCCGTGCCAGCGCCGGCGCGCCCAGGCGCCCAGGTCGTCAAGGTAGGTGTAGATGACCGGCACCACCACCAGCGTCAGGATCGACGAGGTAATGATGCCGCCAATCACCGCCTGGCCCATTGGTGCACGCTGTTCGGAGCCTTCCGACATGCCGAAGACCAGCGGCACCATGCCAAATACCATGGCCAGCGTGGTCATCAGGATCGGGCGCAGCCGGACATGGGCCGCTTCCAGCAGGGCGTCGTGGCGATTGCTGCCGGCTTTGCGCGCCTGGTTGGCAAAATCGACCAGCAGGATCGCGTTTTTGGTGACTAGCCCCATCAGCATGATGAAGCCGATGATGGAAAACATGTTGAGCGTCGAGCGAAACAGCATCAGCGACAGGAACACGCCAATCAGCGTCAGCGGCAGCGCCGACATGATCGCTACCGGCTGCAGGAAGCTGGCGAACTGGGAGGCCAGGATCATGTAAATGAAAATGATCGCCAGCGCCAGCGCGGAAAGCGCATAGCCGAAGGATTCCTGCATGTTCTTGCTGGCGCCGCCAATCTGGTAGCGATAGCCGGCTGGCCATGTCATCGAATCAAGCGCCTTTTTCAGGTCGGCGTTGACTTGTCCGGACGAGCTGCCGACCACGTTGGCCGACATTTCGACTTCGCGGTTCAGGTCACGGCGATTGATCTGACTGGCCCCGACCGAGGGTTCGATCGTTGCCACCTGGCGCAGCGGCACCATGCGCGGCGAGCCATCGGCATTCTGTTGTGAACTCGACAGCATCAGCCGCAGCAGGTCGTCGGGATTGTTGCGTTCGTCCGGCGCCAGCCGCACGGTGACATCGTAATTTTCGTCGTCCGGTGCGCGCCAGCTGCTGGCGGCTTCACCGGCCAGCAGGGGGCGCAGCGCACCGCCGATCTGCGCCACGCCGATGCCGAGGTCGGCCGCAATATCGCGCCGCGGCTGGACCGAAATTGACGGTTTGTCGGCCTTCAGGCTGGAATCGAGGTCGACCACGCCGGGAATGGCTTTCATCTTTTGCTGCAATTGCGCTGACAGGCCAGCGAGCTGCTGCAAGTCCGGCCCCAGGATGGACAGGCGCAATTGCTTGTTGTCGCCGCCCACGCCATCGAGCGCGCCGATATGGGTGACGGTGATGCCGGCCAGCTGCGTGAGCCGCGCGCGCATCGGCACGCTCATCTGGCTGGTACTGCGGCTGCGTTCCTTACGCGGCAGCAGCCGCACGAAAACCGTTGCGTAGTTGCGGCCTTGCGACACGCCGGTGTTGATCGTGGTGTACAGGTCGCGCACTTCGGGGAATTCGCGCAGTACGGCTTCCACCTGGCGCGCCTTGGATTCAGTGAATTCCAGCGAGGAGCCGACCGGCGTGTAGAACGTGACGCCGGTTTCCGAATAATCGGCCTGCGGCACGAACTCACTGCCGATCAGGCCGGACGCGGGCAGCGCCAGGCCGCCGGCGAAGGTCGCCAGCGCAATCAGCAAGGTGGCGATGCGATGCCGCAGTGACCAGCCCAGCGCAACCTGATATTGGCGCGATAGCCATTGCACGCCCTGGTCGAACACGCCCAGCACGCGGCCGATGCTGCGGGCATACCAGCCGTCCTTGCGGCGCGTGCTGCTATGGGCGTCGGGATCGGGCCAGATCGATGACAGCATCGGATCCAGCGTGAACGACACGAACATCGAAATCAGGACTGCCGCAGTCACCGTGATCCCGAACTGGTGGAAGAAACGGCCGATGATGCCGCCCATGAAGCCGACCGGCAGGAACACTGCCACGATCGACAGCGTCGTGGCCAACACGGCCAGGCCGATTTCGGCCGTGCCTTCCAGCGCCGCCTCCCGGTGGGTCTTGAAGCGCTGGCCGACCTTCATGCCGGCATGGCGCACGATGTTTTCACGCACCACGATGGCATCGTCGATCAGCAGTCCCACGCACAGCGACAGCGCCATTAACGTGATCATGTTGATGGTGAAGCCGAACAGGTCCATGAACAGGAAGGTGCCGATCAGCGCGACTGGCAGTGTCAGGCCGGTAATCACGGTCGAGCGCCAGGAATTGAGGAACAGGAACACGATCAGCACCGTCAGCGCCGCGCCTTCGATCAGGGTGCGGCGCACGTTATCGACGCCGATGCGGATCTGGCGCGAGCCATCCTTGATGACTTCGGTGCGCACGCCCGGGTGGATCGCCTTCAGGGTCGGCTCCAGCTCGCGCAGCGCGGCGGCCAGGCCATCCGCGACTTCGATGGTGTTTTCCCCCTGCGCCTTCAAAATGTCGAGCGCCAGCGTGCGTTGGCCGTTGTACAGCGCCAGCGATTCCTGTTCCTGCTGGCTGTCGACCACCTCGGCAAGCTGGCCCAGCGTCACCGGCTGGCCGCCGCGCCGCGCCACCACGATGCGGCTGAATTCTGCCGGATTGCGCACCCGGCCCTGTACTTGCACCACCCGTTCGTCGACGCTGCCGCGAATGGCGCCGGCCGGCAGTTCCTGGTTCTCGTTACGTATCGCTGTAATGACCTGGTCCACGCCGATTCCCAGCGCTTCCATCTGTTGCGGCTTCACATAGATCTGGATTTCCCGTTTGACGCCGCCTACCAGCGTCACTGAACCGACGCCGCGCACATTTTCAAGGCGCTTCTTGACCACCTGGTCGGCGATCGTGGTCAGCTCGCGCAGGCTGCGTTGCTTGCCGCCCGTTTCGTTGGAGACCGACACCGAGAACACCGGCCGGTCGGCCGGGTCGTAGCGGGTGATCCGCGGTTCGTCGATTTCCTTGCGGAAGGTGGCCTTGATGGCGGCGACTTTTTCGCGCACATCCTGTGCCGCCTGGGCCGGATTGACCGTCAGTACGAATTCGATGATGACAACCGACGAGCCTTCATATGACCGGGACGTCAGGCTGTTGATGCCATTGATGGTGTTGACCGCTTCTTCCACCTTGCGGGTGACGTCGGATTCGACTGTTTCAGGCGACGCGCCAGGGTAAGTGGTCTGCACCACCACCACCGGAAAGGTGACGTCCGGGAACTGGTCGACCTGCAGCCGCTTGTAGGAAAACAGTCCAAGCACGATGAAGGCCAGCATCATCATGGTGGCCAGCACCGGGTTGCCGATACTGATTCGCGTGAACCACATGGATCAGGTCTCCGCTATCGGTGAATGGGGGCGATTCATCGCGCCGCCGCTGCGCTGGCGCCGCCATTGACGGCTGCCGCAGCGGTGCCAGCGCCGCTGACTTTCACCACCGTGCCGGGGTGCAATTCACCGAGATTCACGCGCACCACCCGCTCCCCGGCCGACAGGCCTTCCAGTACTTCCACCGAAGGCTCTGCTTCGGTGCTGCCGCGCAGTCCCAGGCGCACCGGCTTGCGCACGATCACGCCGTTCTGAATGGCATAAACGGTGCTGCTGCCGGCGTCGGTGCGCACTGCCGATTGTGGCACTGTCAGCACGCCTTGCTTCTTCACCAGCGTGAGCCGGGCGTCGCCGAACATGCCGGCCTTGAGCTGGCCTTGCAGATTGTCGATCCGCACATACACCAGGATCGAGCGTGATCCGGCCTGGATAGCGGGATTGATGCGGACCACCTGGCCCGTCACCGGTGCAGCCAGGCCGGCAAAGCTGGTCTGTACTTCCTGCCCCAGGGAAACGGCCATGATTTCCGAAGTCGGCACCGCGCCTTCAAGTTCCATCGTGCGCAGGTCGATCACCTCCAGCAGCTTGTTGTCGGCGGACACTTTTTCGCCCGGCTGCACCGAGCGACTGCTGATGATGCCGGCGATCGGTGCGCGGATCACGGTGTCGGACAAGGCTTTCTGCGTGACATCGAGGGCGCCGCGTGCCGATTCGACGTTGGCGCGGGCGATCTCGAACTGGCTCTGGGCATTGTCGAAGGCATTCTTCGAAATGAAATTCTTTTCCAGCAGCGCCCGGTTGTTCTCGCGCGCCTTGGTGGCAATGTCGAGCTGGGCGCGGGCGGCCTGCAAGGCGCCGCGCGTCTGCGCGGCCCGGCTTTCGTATTCGCGCACATCCATTCTTACCAGGATCTGTCCGGCCTGCACGGTTTCGCCTTCACGCACCAGTACCGCCTGCACCTCGCCGGCAATGCGCGCCTTGACCGCGGCCTGGTTGACCGCGCGCAGCGCGCCGGTCAGGGCCAGGGTCTGGCGCAAGTCTTGCACCTGGGCCTGGGCAATGTCGGATGGCAGAAATTCAAGTGTTTGCGGGGCGCTGGCCACGGCAGGGGCCGCCGCCTTTTTCTTTTTCTGCATCGCGCCAAGCGAGATGGCCAGCACACCGGCCAGCAGCAGCACGGCAATTGCGAGCAGCCAAAATGAACGACGCTTGGGCATGAGGGGTTTCATTCAGTTCCTGGCGGGTGCGCAGAGCAGGCCGTGGGTGAGCAGGTCGATAAAGCAGCGCAGGTAGTCGGGCGACGCGATCGGCTCGATGTGGCACAGGCCGAACGAATGCTTCCATAGCATCAGGGTCAGCATGGGCGAGACGATCACCATATTGGCGTGCTTGAGATCGAGCGGGCGGAATTCGCCGCGCTCGACGCCGCGTTCCAGGATGCGCACGACCATGCCGTTGCTGCGGGAAATGATTTCTTCGTGGTAAAAGCCCGCCACTTCCGGAAAATTGCCGGCCTCGGACATCATCAGCTTGGTGATGCCGGACAGCTTGGTGTCGCCGATCTTCGCCCACCAGCCAAGGATGAATTCGCGGAACAGGTCCGCACTGTGGCCGGCATAGCTGTCGATCAGATCCTGCGCCTCGTCCAGCACCGGCGTCAGGTTTTCGCGGATGACGGCCTTGAACAACTCTTCCTTGTTATTGAAATACAGGTACAGCGTGCCCTTGGACACGCCGGCACGCGCTGCCACGTCTTCCAGGCGTGCAGCCGCATAGCCGCGTTCGACGAACAGGTCGAGTGCGGCTGACAACAATTCCTGCGGGCGAGCGTCTTTACGGCGCTCCCAACGCGGTTTATGGACTTTTTCCTGCGTAGACATGATTCCAGTGCATTTCAAGAAACAATAACTAACCTACCGGTCAGTAATATAGGGGGTGGGGTGCCGGGCGTCAAGGCCGCAATGCGCGCACGTGGCGGGCGACTGGGGGGGCGGCGTATTGCGTACCCGTCCCAACAGTGAACCGCCTCCGCATTCCGGTTACCCACGCCGCGCCGCACGACATGGGCAGATTGATTCCCTATCGAACTGCAAGTGCCAAACAACACGTACCCCACCCCAAAATTACGCAGAGGACTGCAATGAGTGATTCCGCCCCGTCGATCCGACCGCCCATAAATTCCAGAACCACAAGTAGCCAAGCTCTCCAGGTTCCAACTCCTGCGCCTGTCACCAACACCGCGGGCAACCCGCCGCAGGTTGGTCTGCCGCGTCGTGACAACACGACTGGATTGCCGGCGTCCCCTCATCAGGAAGCAACGCCCGTTCCCCCGTCAACGCCTCGCGGCAATGCCGGTCGTCCGCTGCCTTTGCCCCCGGGACAAGTGCAAACAGCGTCGCCACCAGTGCCGGTTCAATCCTTAAGCACAGTCGCGCTACCCACGCTGCCACCGTTGCCGACATCGCCTTTCGCAAGCGCGGAAAAAAAGAAGTCGCTGGTTCCGCTCCTTCGCTTGCCGCCCGCGCAAGCGGAATTGACGCCGCCGCCTGCAGACCAGCCGCCACCCCCACCTCCTGCAGACCAGCCGCCACCCTCGCCGGCATCTGCTGTTCGGTCCGGACTTGCAACACCAGGCTCGCCGACCAGCAACGCGACCTCTGGACTGCCTGCTTCACCGAATTCGCCCTTTGCCGGGCCGCCGCCGCCGTCCGACATGCCGCCGACTTCACCTCGGTTGTTGGCCAGGCAAGCTGGGTCTGGACAGTCAGGTCATTTGAGTCCAACCAGCCCCCGAACATCGTCGTCCCGTGTGTTAGCGACGACGACCACCACTGCCAATACCGCCACTACAACTACGTCGATAGTGACATCGACAACGGTTGCCACCAGTCCGCGGGCGGTCGCCAAGAAAAAGGAAGACAGCGAAAAGAAGAACGACAGCGAAAAGAAGGGAGACGGCGAGAAGAAACGCTTTGGCGTGCGACGTGCAAAAACCATGCAGAGCATGCGGCCAGCAGAAAATGTCGACGAAAAGGCAAAGCCGGCGCAAGCCAAGGTCCTGGTTCCGACTGTGTTGTTTGATCCAGCCGAGGCGGCAAAACAAGTCACGAAAGCCGAAAGCAACAGCTATAAGTTGCCCGCTACGCGCAAACAGGGAATGCCGGTTTTCCGTGGAGCGGCATTCAATAAAACCGAGAACGGCAAGATATCGGTGTATGCGACGGCATGGCAACCGCATGCCGAAGTGGTTTTTTCGCGACCGGAAGTCCTGGCGATTTTTGAGGAAGTGGACGAATCCGCACTCGGATCCAAGAATTTGCAGTCGATCATTGACGGACTCAATGCGCAAGAAGCGGCGAAGTACAACATGCCAGGCATTAAGGCAAAACCCAAAGAAAT
>NZ_JAUSNH010000056.1 GCF_030645335.1 Lacisediminimonas sp.
GGCGACGCCACCATGAGCCCGTATGAAATCGTACAGGCTGGCGGCTCGGTGGAGTACAACAATGAAGAAGCCGGCGCCGAATGGATACAGCGCTTCACGTCGACTTTTCCGAAATTCGTCTGGCTCAATCCGGAGCCGGAAGGCCTGTGGCAATACCGGCAATCGATTTCAATCATCCGGCAACTGGTCAGCAACCGGATGTTTCCATTGACGATAGAAGGACTGGAACGGGCAATGCGCCTGTTGAGCAAGTAATCGCGCGTGTCACCGGTGCATGCCGCCCGGCAGGCAAACTTCAGCGGGCGCTGAGCATTCCTACCGCCGGATCGCTTCGGATTCGATGATGTTGACACCAATGCCGGCCTGCCTGGCAGCGGCCAGGATGCAGGCGGCAACATCGGCCGTGCTGACGCCGCGATAGCGTGCAGGTATCAGCGGCGCCAGCACGCTCATCAGCCGGATCCCGATTTCTTCCGCGATGCGCCGCTCGGGACGCGGACCGCCGATCAGCAAGGAAGGCCGCACCAGCGTCAGCGACGCAAAATTCAGCAGCGCCAGGTCGCGTTCAATATTCCCCTTCACCCGCAAGTAATACGAACGCGACGAGGGATTCGCACCGGCTGAGGAATTCAATACGAAAACCGGCGTTCCGGCGTAACGTGCCTGGCGCGCAGCCGCCAGCACGTAGTCGTGGTCAACCTTGTTGAATGCGGCCCGCGACCCCGCTTGACGCATCGTCGTGCCCAGCGCGCAAATAACGGCGTCGGCTGCCCACCATGCCGCATCGCTTGGCAGGGCATCGAAGTCGACAATGGGATTGGTCAACTTTGCATGTTCAGCCAAAGGCCGCCGGGTGGGCGCAATGACCCTGGCGATGGATGCGTCGTCCAGCGCCTGATGGATCAGTTGTTGGCCGACCAGTCCGGTGCCACCGAGTATCAGCAGATTAACCATGTCGATTGTTCCCTGAAATGCTATCCAATCTTGCCTCGATACAATGCACCCAAAGCCCTGCGGATGCAATGCGGGGCAAGGATTGGCCACAAACGGCATGCGGCAGCCCGCCCGCCTAATCCACTTCCCCCCGCCCTGGTTCAGCGGCCAGGACCGCTGGCACTGGGCGAGGCAGGAATTTTTCCAGCAAGGAGACCAGCTGCCGCTCGCTCAGCGGCTTGCTGACAAATCCTTCGCAGCCGGCCGCCTGCGCCCAGGCCGCGTGGTAGGAAAAGTAGCGGCCGGTCAGGAAAATCACGGTAATGGGATGTCCGCCCTGAGTCTTGATTGCCTCGCACAAGCGGTAGGGATCGAGTCCGGGAGTAGCGGTGTTGATGAATACCAGCGCAATATCGAGCTGCTTGCACAGCAAGGTGGCGGTCCGATGGTCGTTTGCGCGATCTACCCGCACCCGCCGTGCCGACACGATGCGGGAAATCGCCTGGCAAAAGTCGCCATCCCCGTCGACCACGAGTACACCGCCTTCACGCTGTTGCTTGCGCAGCAGTGCGTAGGCGGATTCGTCCAATTTGGTCGGCAAACGGCGACGCCGTTCGGGTACCGAAACTTTATCGGAAGCATCCAGCCGCGCCCATGCTTCTGCCCGTTGCGCCACCAGTTGGTCGAGCCCGGCCAGCAGGCGCGGCGGTTCGACTGGCGCCGGCAGGAACGCATGCGGCAGGTCGACTGGCTGCGCCCCGACCAGCATCGCCGGCCGCAAGGGCGCCGGACGCAGTCGATCGAGCGCAGCCAGCGCATCCGGTGCGTCGATATTGACCAGGTACAGGTCGGGATCCTGGAGATTATTTTCATGCAAGACCTGGTAGGCATGGCCACCAAGCTTGTGATGCACGGGAAAGTGGCGGTTCAGTTCAGCGCGTTCGTCCTCGGAGTAACCGATCAGTCGCAGCGCGAAGGGGTGTGCTTGGCTTTTTGTCATGCGCGGCTTTATAAACGGGCCGATGCAAAATTACCAGCACTGTTGGTACACACGCCACCAATCGCTAACAATTTCAGCGCTGGCGACGAGCCGCGCCTTGCATTGCCTGCCCCCACTGGGCGCAATTTCATTAGAATGCAGGCTGGCCGGCGCTGCGCTGGCTGTCCAATCCCCCAGATACCCTTGCATGGCAACGAAAAAGCCCACTTCCGACTACAGCGAATCATCCATCCGTGTCCTGAAGGGACTCGAGCCCGTCAAACAGCGTCCAGGGATGTACACGCGCACGGAAAATCCCTTGCACATCATCCAGGAAGTGCTTGACAACGCCTCCGACGAGGCGCTCGGCGGCCATGCCAAGAACATCACGGTGACGCTCAATGTCGACGGCAGCGTCAGCGTTGACGATGACGGTCGCGGCATTCCGGTGGGCCTGCATCCCGAAGAAAAAAGACCGACGGTGGAAATCGTGTTCACCCGCTTGCATGCGGGCGGCAAGTTCGACAAGTCCAAGGGCGGCGCCTATGCCTTTTCCGGCGGCCTGCACGGGGTCGGCGTATCGGTCACCAACGCCCTCTCCACCCGGCTCGAAATTACGGTGTGGCGCAAGGATGATCGCGGCAATGGCCTGCACCGGATGGCATTTGCCCACGGCGATGTGATCGAAGAACTGAAGTCGCAGGCCGCCGGCCGCGACGACCGCCGTTCCGGCACCCGCGTCACCGCCTGGCCCGATCCGAAGTATTTCGATTCGCCGGTGATTCCGATGGGCGACCTGCTGCGCCTGCTGCGCTCCAAGGCAGTGCTGCTGCCGGGTGTGCGGGTATCGCTGGTCAATGGCAAAACGGGTGACACCCAGACCTGGCAGTACGACCAGGGCTTGCGCGGCTACCTCAATGAAAGCCTGGCCCAGAATGGCAGCGGCGAATTGCTGATTCCGCTGTTCGAAGGCGAGCAGTACGCCGGACCCGACGCCGAAGGTTTCGCCGAGGGCGAAGGTGCGGCCTGGGTGGTGGCCTGGACCGAAGACGGCAATGTCGTGCGCGAATCGTATGTCAACCTGATCCCGACGTCGGCCGGCGGCACCCACGAATCCGGGCTGCGCGAAGGCCTGTTTTCGGCGGTGAAAAGCTTCGCCGAATTGCATTCGCTGCTGCCAAAGGGCGTCAAGCTGCTGCCTGAGGATGTGTTTTCGCGCGTGTCTTTCGTGCTGTCGGCGCGCGTGCTCGATCCGCAATTCCAGGGCCAGATCAAGGAGCGCCTGAACTCGCGCGATGCGGTCCGGCTGGTGGCCGGCTTCACCCGCCCGGCGCTGGAGCTCTGGCTGCATCACCACGTCGACTACGGTCGCAAGCTGGCCGAACTGGTGATCAAGCAGGCGCAGACCCGCTTGCGTTCGGCGCAGAAAGTCGAAAAGAAAAAATCTTCCGGCGTGGCGGTCCTGCCCGGCAAGCTGACCGATTGCGAATCCACCGACACCAGCCGCAACGAGCTATTCCTGGTCGAGGGCGATTCCGCCGGCGGCTCCGCCAAAATGGGGCGCGACAAGGAATTCCAGGCCATCCTGCCCTTGCGCGGCAAGGTATTGAACGCCTGGGAAACCGATCGCGACCGGCTGTTTGCCAATAATGAAATCCACGACATCGCGGTTGCCATCGGCGTTGATCCGCACGGGCCGAACGACGAGCCCAACCTGTCGGGCCTGCGCTATGGCCGCATCTGCATCCTGTCGGACGCCGACGTCGACGGTTCGCATATCCAGGTACTGTTGCTGACCCTGTTCTTCCGCCACTTCCCCAAGCTGATCGACGCCGGCAATATCTGCATTGCCCGACCGCCGCTGTACCGGGTAGATGCACCTGCGCGCGGCAAGAAGCCGGCGCAAAAACTGTATGCGCTGGACGATGGTGAAATGAGCGCGATACTGGACAAGCTGCGCAAGGACGGCGTCAAGGAAAACGGCTGGTCGATCTCGCGCTTCAAGGGACTGGGCGAGATGAACGCCGAACAGCTGTGGGAGACCACCATGAATCCCGACACGCGGCGCCTGTTGCCGGTGACGATCGGCAGCTTCGGCGTCGCCGCTTCGGAAGCGCGATTCAACATGCTGATGGGCAAGGGCGAAGCTGCAGCGCGGCGGACCTGGCTGGAAGAGCACGGCAACGAAGTCGACGCCGACGTATGAACAACGGTAAGGGCTGTCGCTGAAGAATGAACGACTGACCGACTGAACCCATGATCGATCCACCGGATCGGTCACTGAATGAATCAATGACACCGCTGGCATTGCCGCCGGCACTGCAGGAATCAAGAATCGATGAGTGACCAGCAATCCCTGTTCCAAGCAGCACCGCCCGACGATGACGAGTCCCTGGTGCTGGCGACGTTTGCCGAGCGTGCATACCTCGATTATGCGATCTCGGTCGTCAAGGGCCGCGCACTGCCCGATGTCTGCGACGGACAAAAGCCGGTACAGCGCCGCATCCTGTACGCCATGCACCAGTTGGGGCTGGATGCAACGGCCAAGCCACGCAAGTCCGCTGCCGTGGTCGGCGATGTGCTGGGCAAATTGCATCCGCACGGCGACCAATCGGTGTATGACGCGCTGGTGCGCATGGCGCAGGATTTTTCGCTGCGCTACCCGCTGATCGATGGCCAGGGCAATTTCGGCTCGCGCGACGGCGACGGCGCGGCAGCAATGCGTTACACCGAAGCGCGCCTGACGCCGATTGCGCGCATGTTGCTTGACGAAATCGACATGGGCACGGTCGATTTCCAGCCCAACTATGACGGATCGACACAAGAGCCGCGGCTGTTGCCGGCGCGCCTGCCTATCGTGTTGCTCAACGGCGCATCCGGCATTGCGGTGGGCATGGCCACCGAAATACCGCCGCATAACTTGCAGGAAGTCGCCAGGGCAGCCGTTGCGCTGATCCGCGACCCCAAGTTGAGCCATGCCGACCTGATGGCCATCCTGCCCGGTCCGGACTATCCGGGCGGCGGCCAGATCATCACCTCGGCAGCGGCAATCTCTGAAATCTACGAAAGCGGACGCGGCTCGCTGAAAGTGCGCGCACGCTGGAAAATCGAAGACATGGCGCGCGGCCAGTGGCAACTGGTCATCACCGAACTGCCGCCCGGCACCTCGTCGCAAAAGGTGCTGGAGGAAATCGAGGAACTGACCAACCCGAAAGTGCGGCTCGGCAAAAAGGCGCTCACTGCCGAACAGGCCAACCTGTAACAGGTGATGCTGGCTGCGCTCGACACGGTGCGCGACGAATCCGGCCGCGAAGCCGCGGTGCGGCTGGTGTTCGAGCCGAAGTCGCGCAACCAGGACCAGACCGAGTTCGCCAACCTGTTGCTGGCGCATACCGCGCTGGAGACCAGCGCGCCGATCAACCTGGTGATGATCGGCCTGGATGGCCGGCCACGGCAAAAGCCCCTGCTGTCGATCTTGCAGGACTGGGTCGCGTTCCGCTTCGAAACGGTCACGCGCCGCACACGCTTCCGGCTGCAGAAGGTCGACGACCGTATCCATATCCTGGAAGGCCGGATTGCGATCCTGCTCAATATCGACGAAGTGATCCGCATCATCCGGCAGGCAGATGAGCCCAAACCGGAACTGATCGCCGCCTTCAAACTGTCAGACCGGCAGGCGGAAGACATCCTGGAAATCCGCCTGCGCCAACTGGCGCGACTGGAAACGATCAAGGTACAGCAGGAGCTCGACACGCTGCGCAGCGAACGCGCCGGCCTGCAAGACTTGCTGGACTCGCCGGCATCGATGAAGCGGCTGGTGATCAAGGAAATCGAGACCGACGGCAAGCAATATGGCGACAAGCGTCGCACGCTGATCGAGGCGGCCGAGCGCGCCGTGGTCGAACAGAAAACCATCGATGAGCCAGTCACCGTCATCATTTCGCAAAAAGGCTGGCTGCGGGCGCGCACCGCGCATGGGCATGACGCATCCCAGTTCACCTTCAAGGCCGGCGACGGCCTGTATCGCACCTTCGAATGCCGCACGGTGGACAATGTGCTGGCCTTCGGCTCCAACGGCCGCGCCTACACGGTGCCGGTATCGGCGCTGCCCGGCGCACGCGGCGATGGGGTGCCGGTCACGACCTTGCTGGACGTGGCGCCAGGCACCCACCTGATGCATTACTTTGCCGGCCCGGCGGATACGCTCTTGCTGATTGCCAGCACGGCCGGCTACGGCTTCGCCACCAAATTGGCGGACATTGCCAGCCGGCTGCGCGCCGGCAAGTCCTTCCTGACGCTGGACGAAGGCGACTTGCCGCTGGCGCCGCGCGAGATCACGGCGCACGACAAGGACCTGGCCTGCCTGTCCGAAAAAGGCCGCTTGCTGGTGTTTGGCCTGGACGAGATCAAGACCATGTCCGGCGGTGGCCGCGGCCTGATCCTGATGGAACTGGAAAAGGGCGAGAAGCTGCTGGTAGCGCAACCGATCGGGCCGCGTGGCGTGATGGTGTCGGGCAGCGGCCGCGGCGGCAAGCAACTTGAAATCAACCTGGTCGGTGCGGCGCTGACAGCCGTCAGCGGCAAGCGTGCACGCAAGGGCAAGCGGCTGGAGTCGACCATCAAGCCGTCGGTGCTTACGCCGCTGCGCTAAGGGCCGCCTGGCTGCGGCGGCTGGCCCGCAGCAGCAGCGTCACGGCAATCGCCATGTTCAGCAGGTTGAATGCAAGACCGTTCAGGAAAGCGGCCTGGTAAGAGCCGGTCAGGTCGAATATCTTGCCGGACATCCATCCACCCAGCGCCATGCCAGCCTGGGTGAACGCCATGATCATGCCGACCCGTGCGCCCGCCTCTTTCGCCGAAAAATGCTCGCGCACGATGATGGCGTAGGACGGCACCAGTCCGCCCTGGAACAGTCCGAACAGCGCCGATATCACATACAGCGAAACCAGGCCGTCGAATGGCAGGAACAGCAGCAAGGCGATGCCTTGCAGGACCGAGCCCAGCAGGAGTGTGCGCAGGCCGCCGATGCGGTCG
>NZ_JAUSNH010000067.1 GCF_030645335.1 Lacisediminimonas sp.
ACATCGTCGCCTGCTCGCCCACCAGTCCCTTGAAGCGGACGTAGGGTTCGATCTGGAACTTGATGCCGGCCGCACGTACCCGCCCGGCCAGTTCTTCCCATTGCGCCATCGTCAGCACGACACCGAAATGCGGTACCGGCACGTCGTGGCCGTCGACCGGGTTGGAATCGCGCTTCTGGGGGCCGCCTGGCGTCAGGTGGGCCACGATCTGGTGTCCGTAGAAATCGAAATCGATCCATTCATCCGAGCTGCGCCCTTCGGGGCAACCCATGACGTCGCCATAGAATGCGCGTGCTGCCTGGAGGTCGTGGACGGGAAACGCGAGGTGGAAAGGCCGCAGGCCGGACATGTAAAGCTCCTGGAAATGATTGGGGGTGGTCGCTGCAAACCAAGGCGCAATGACGCAAGGGCATATTGTAGTCGCATCCTGCCGGCGGCATTGATCACACGGGCGTTCATGCCGGCGCGGCTCGGCTAAAATACGCTCTGGTTGCGCGCCGGCCATGCATGATGGCCAAAGCGTTGCCAGTAAGTGTGCAGGCGCATTGCCTTGCCCACACCGTTCCCTCTCCCTCACTACCGAATCTTCCATGACCCAGGACGAACTGAAGCAGGCTGTTGCCCGCGCCGCGATCGAATACATCGTGGATGGCGAAATCATCGGCGTGGGCACTGGCTCCACGGCCAATTTCTTCATCGATGAACTGGGCAAGGTAAAGCACCGGATACGCGGCGCCGTGGCGTCATCTGAGGCGACAGCCGTCCGGCTGCGCGCGCATGGCATTGCTGTCCTCGACCTCAATGAGGTCCAGGAAATGCCGGTCTATATCGATGGCGCCGACGAGATTACCGCCAGTGGCGCGATGATCAAGGGGGGCGGTGCGGCATTGACGCGGGAAAAAATCGTGGCCTCGGTTGCGCGCCAGTTCGTCTGCATCGCCGACGGCTCCAAGCTGGTCGGCATGCTGGGCAAGTTTCCGTTGCCGGTCGAAGTGATCCCCATGGCGCATGCGGTCGTCAGCCGCAAGCTCGCTGCGCTGGGCGGTACGCCGGTACTGCGGATCAAGGATGGCAAGCCGGTCGTCACCGACAATGGCGGCGCCATCATCGATGTCCACGGCTTGCAGATTAGCGACCCGGTTGCGCTGGAAGCTGAAATCAACAACATCGTCGGCGTCATTACCAACGGCCTGTTTGCCCGCCATGGCGCCAGTGTCTGCCTGCTGGGCCGGCCGGATGGCGTGGAGAAGCTGACCTTCAGCTAAGGCCCTGCAATATGTTGGATATCTTTTCAGCAACTTCCGGCCAACCCCTGCGGCGCAGCCATCAGATGCTGCTAAAAGACAAATAAATGCTTAGCGGCCGCAGCCGTCGCCATGTTTCGGCCGCCCATCATTTTCCTTGTGGTGGCCGGGGGATTTGACGCCATCCTTGCAATCGCCCTGCAGCGGGACACCGTGGCCGGTCCCGGCCGTTGGCGGCGATGCGAGAACGGCGGCGGGAAGGGCAAGCGCGATCAGTAGCGACAGTGTTTTCATGTACGGCCTCGTTGGATGGGACGGCGTGCGGCGGCGTGCTTCAGTGCGTCTTGTCTATGCCCGGTCGGTGTCTTGTTGGACCTTATTGTGTCGGCGGCACATAGCCTTGCGCCGCATCGGCGCCTTCGCCGAAGAAGTGTTTTTCCATCTGCGTGGCCAGGTACTTGCGGGCGCGCGCATCGGCCAGGTTCAGGCGGTTTTCATTGACCAGCATGGTCTGGTGCTTGAGCCAGGCGGCCCAGGCTTCCTTTGACACGCTTTCCCAGATGCGCTTGCCCAGCTCACCGGGATACGGCGGGAAATCCAGGCCTTCGGCCTCCCGGTTCAGTTTGATGCATTGGACCATGCGTGCCATTTGATTCTCCGATTGTGTTGGTTCAGGCCGGGCGTGATCGCCCGGCCGCTTTACAGGTTCTTGATCAGTACCAGCGATTTGCGCTGCCAGTTGTAGATGCGCTGGCGGTCGCGCGGCAAGTGATCTACCGTGGCATTGACGAAGCCGCGTTTGAGGAACCAATGCGCGGTGCGGGTAGTCAGCACGAACAGGCGCTTGAAGCCGGCTGCCCGGGCCCGGTGTTCAATGTGCGCCAGCAGCCGTTCACCGTCGCCCTGGGCCTGCACATCGGGATTCACCGACAGGCATGCCATCTCGGCCATTTTTTCTTCCGGGAACGGATACAGCGCGGCACAGCCAAAAATGACACCGTCGTGCTCGATCACCGAGAAATAGCTGATTTCACGTTCCAGCAATTCGCGCCCGCGCTTGACCAGCGTGCCGTCCGCTTCCAGTGGCTCAATCAGTTGCAGGATGCCGCCGACGTCCTCAATTGTCGCTTCGCGCAGGCTTTCCAGGTTCTGCGTGGACACCATCGTACCGACCCCGTCATGCGTAAACAGTTCAAGCAGGGCAGAGCCGTCCAGTGCAAACGGCACGATATGGGCGCGCGGCACGCCGCCATTACAGGCTTTGGTCGCATGGTCCAGGTAGAAAGACTGGTCGGCCGGCAGCACGCCTTCGGCAATCATGGCGCGCGCCAGGTGGATCGACAGTTCATGGATTTCAGCGCCCCCCTGGTCGGTCATCATCGGCGTTTCGGTGATGAATATCAGCTTGTCGGCGCGCAGCGCGACCGCCGCCGACAGCGCCACGTCTTCCATGGTCAGGTTGAAAATCTCGCCGGTGGGCGAGAAGCCCAGCGGCGACAGCAATACCAGTCCGCCCGCATTCAGGATCGGATGGATGGCCTCGAACGCGACCTTGCGCACCAGGCCGGTATGTTCATGGTCGATGCCGCCAATGATGCCCACCGGGCGGGCCGTGACGAAATTGCCGGAGATGATGCGGATCGCCGAATGCGCCATTGGCGTATTGGGCAAGCCCTGGCTGAATGCGGCTTCGATATCGAGCCGCAGTTCGCCAGCGGCCTCTTTGGCGCACTCCAGCGCGGCGGCGTCGGTGATACGCACGCCATTCTGGAAGCGGGCCTGCACATTGCGCAATGCCAGCTGTTCCTGCACCTGCGGACGCGAACCGTGCACGATCACGACCTTGATCCCGAGCGCGTGCAACAGCGACAAATCATGGGCAAGAACCGGCAGCGCGCCGGCCATGACCAGCTCGCCGGGGAACGCCACCACGAATATCTTGCCGCGGAAGGCGTGGATATAGGGCGCGACCGAACGCAGCCACTGGACGAATTGAACCGGGTTTTCCATTGGCCGCATTATAATTCGCCCAGCCATGTCTGCACCTGAACCTCAGAAAAAATCCGGGCAACGCAAGCCGGCAGCGCGCGCAGGCCATGCCGCCGACCCGGTTCCTTCCCCTCCATTGCGCAATCCGCTGCCGGAAATCCTGTTTCCGGAAGAATTGCCGGTTTCCGCTCGCCGAACCGAAATCGCCGAGGTGCTGCTGCGTCACCAGGTCGTGATCGTCGGCGGCGAAACCGGTTCCGGCAAGACCACCCAGTTGCCCAAGATCTGCCTGGCGATCGGCCGTGGGAAAAATGGCATGATCGGCCATACCCAGCCGCGCCGGATCGCGGCTTCCTCGACCGCGCGCCGGATTGCCCAGGAATTGAATTCGCCGCCGGGCGAGCTCGTCGGTTACAAGGTTCGCTTCAATGACACCCTGCACAAGGGGGCGTGGATCAAGCTGATGACCGACGGCATCCTGCTGGCCGAGACCCAGGGCGACCCCTTGCTGCGGCAGTACGACACGATCATCATCGACGAAGCGCATGAGCGCAGCCTGAACATCGATTTCCTGCTGGGCTACCTGAAGCAGGTATTGCCGCGCCGGCCGGACCTGAAGGTGATCATCACGTCGGCCACCATCGATGCCGACCGCTTTGCCCGGCATTTCGCCAGCAATGGCCAGCCCGCGCCGGTGGTGGAAGTGTCGGGTCGACTGTACCCGGTAGAAGTGCGTTACCGGCCGGTGGCCGAGGACCGCAACCCCGCCGCGCCCAAGCCGGCCGCGCCCTTGTCCCCGCCGGCCAGGGCGCGCGAGCAGCGCGACCTGATGGACGCGATTGCCGATGCGGTCGATGAGCTGTGCCGCGTCGGTCCCGGCGACGTGCTGGTGTTTTTGCCCGGCGAGCGCGAAATCCGCGATGCGGCCGAGACGCTGCGCAAGCACCATCCGCCGCACGTCGAAATCCTGCCCTTGTTCGCGCGCTTGTCGGCACAGGAGCAGGAGCGCGTATTCAAGCCATCCAATGCGCGCCGCATCGTACTGGCCACCAATGTCGCCGAAACCTCGCTGACCGTGCCTGGCATTCGCTATGTGGTCGACGCCGGTACTGCCCGCGTGAAACGCTACAGCTACCGCAACAAGGTCGAGCAGTTGCAGGTGGAGGCAGTGTCGCAGGCCGCCGCCAACCAGCGCGCCGGCCGCTGCGGCCGGGTGGCTGCGGGCGTGTGCATCCGGCTGTACGACGAGCAGGACTACCTGCAGCGGCCGAAATATACCGAGCCGGAAATCCTGCGCTCGTCCCTGGCAGCGGTGATCCTGCGCATGAAGTCGCTGCGGCTGGCGGAGGTCGAGGACTTTCCCTTCATCGAGCCGCCGTTGGGGCGCGCCATTGCCGACGGCTACCAGTTGTTGCAGGAATTGGGTGCAGTCGACGACGCCAACGGACTGACCGCCATGGGCCGCGAGCTGGGCCGGCTGCCGCTTGACCCGCGCGTGGGCCGCATGATCCTGGCCGCGCGCGAGCATGATTGCCTGAGCGAAGTGCTGGTCATTGCCAGCGCGCTGTCGGTGCAGGATCCGCGCGACCGGCCGCTGGAAGCACAGGCCGCCGCCGACCTGGCGCACAAGCAGTTTGCCGACGAGAAATCCGAATTCATCGCTTTTCTCAAGATATGGAAATGGTTCGAACAAGCCATCGAGCACAAGAAAACCAATCGCCAGTTGCAGGACAATTGCCGCGCGAATTTCCTGTCGCAATTGCGCCTGCGCGAATGGCGCGACGTGCACACCCAACTGCTGACCCTGGTGCGCGAGCAGGGCTGGCGGCTCAATCCCTTGCCCGCCACCTATGAGCAACTGCACCTGGCGCTGCTGACCGGCCTGCTGGGCAATATCGGCTTCAAGGCTGAGGAGGAAGCGCACTACCTGGGCGCGCGCGGCATCAAGTTCCACATCTGGCCCGGCTCGTCCTTGTCGAAAAAAGCCGGCAAATGGGTGATGTCGGCGGAACTGATCGATACCGCGCGCCTGTATGCCCGCACCATTGCCCAGATCCAGCCGCAATGGCTGGAGCGCATCGGCGGCCATTTGCTGAAAAAATCCTGGAACGAACCGCGCTGGGAAAAGCGCGCTGGCCAGGTATCTGCTTATGAACGGGCGACCTTGTATGGGCTGGTGGTGTACAGCCAGCGGCGCGTCGATTTCGGCGCCATCGATGCGGAAGAAGCGCGCAAGATATTTATCCGCGACGCGCTGGTGGCCGGTGATTTCGATACCCGCCTGCCATTTTTTGCGCACAACCAGCGACTGGTGCGGGAAATAGAAAACCTGGAACACAAGTCGCGCCGGGTCGATGTGCTGGTGGACGAGCAATTGATCGAAGCCTTCTATGACGAGCAACTGCCGGCCGGCATACACAACACGGTCGACTTCGAAAAATGGATGCGCGCCGCACAGCAAAAAGAGCCAAAACTGCTGTACCTGAACCGCGAAGACCTGATGCGCCACGAGGCAGCGGGCGTCACGACCGACCTGTTCCCGAAGCAGACCCGCATGGCCGGTGTCGACATGGCGCTGACCTATCACTTCGAGCCGGGCAGCCATCGCGATGGCGTGACACTGGCGGTGCCGCTATATGCGCTGAACCAGGTATCGGCCGAACGCGCCGGCTGGCTGGTGCCCGGCATGCTGAAGGAAAAGGTGCACCTGCTGCTGAAATCGCTGCCGCAAAAGCTGCGCCGGCATTGCGTGCCGCTGCCGGACTATGCCGCCGGCTTTGTCGACCGGATCGAAGAGAAGGATGTTTTCGGCCGGGGCGACCTGCTTGATGTGCTGATCGACGACGTCCGCGAGCAGACCGGGATTGCCTTGCGCAGCACCGACTTCAAGCTGGAGACCTTGGCCGCGCATCACTTCATGAACTTCAAGGTGATCGACGAGCACGGCCGCCAGCTCGACATGGGGCGCAACCTGGCGGCGCTGCAGGCGGAACTTGGCGGCGAGGCCAGGAAGCAGTTCCAGAAGCTGGCCGATGACGTCGCGATCACCGAGTTTGCCGTGCCTGCGCCCGGCGCCGGGGATGTCGCCAAGCCAGCGGCAGGAGTGGCAACAGTCCCTACGGTTGCTGGCGAAGCGACCCAGTACCAAGGCCTCAGTGCATGGACCTTCGGTGAATTGCCCGAACTGCTGGAAATCCAGAAAGGAAAACTCAGCCTGGTTGGTTATCCGGCGTTGGTGGACCGCAAGCTGCATTGTGATCTGGAGGTGTTTGACGATCCGGCCGAAGCTGCGCGCGTGCACCGGCAAGGGCTGATGCGCCTGTTCGCGCTGCAACTGCGCGAGCAAATGAAGTATCTCGAAAAAAATATTCCGAACCTGCAGCAAATGGGCATGCAATACATGGGACTGGGCTCGCAGGAAGAACTGCGCGACCAGATCCTCGACGCTGCCTTGTCGCGCGCCTGCCTGCAAGAGCCGCTGCCGCGCAATGCCGACGAATTCGCGGCGCGCAAGGAGGAAGGCAAATCTCGCCTTGGCTTGCTGGTCAATGAAATCGCCCGTCTGGTCGGATCGGTACTGGCCGAGTACCACACGCTGCCCAAGAAACTGCAGGGCGTGAAAGGCCAGCCTGCTGCGTTGGCCGACATGCAAGCGCAATTGCAGTTGCTGGTCACCAAGCGCTTCATCGCCGACAACGACTACACGCAACTGGCGCATTTCACGCGCTACCTGAAGGCAATCGCGGTGCGTATCGACAAGTTGCGCGCCGACCCGGCGCGCGACGCAAAACTGATGGCGGAATGGATACAGGCCGCCGCACCCTGGCAGCGGGCATTGAAAACCCGGCATGGCGATCCGCAGATGACGCAATACCGCTGGATGCTGGAAGAATTGCGTGTGTCGCTGTTTGCGCAGGAGTTGAAGACGCCGATGCCAATCTCGGCCAAACGCTTGCAGAAAGTCTGGGAGGCGCTGGAGCGCTAGTTTCTGGCGGAGGTCGGGCAAAGGCGCTCCGCACTTCCGCTGATCTTTGTGCCAAAAGTTGCGCTTACGCATGGAACCCAAATCGGGAAATGGTCACTAAGCGGATCATTGTTCTTTTATCGCCCAATCCATCCCAAGGAGGGCTCCGTGCCTGTCAATCCGATCAAGCTTGCCCAACCTGCCGGAAAAATCGCGGCTGCGCTTGCCGCCGCCGCACCAGACGATGAACTCAGGGCCAAGAAAAGTAATGGTGTGATGGTTCTCTACGCCCGTCCTCGCGCCAAGGGCGTCCAGCGGGTGATGCAAGACCTGTTCTCCAATAGAAAGGAAAAGCTGGGGAATGCGCATGCACTGCTGCAGCAGCGGTTTAGCCACCTTCCGGAAGGAACCCGGGACGCCGCATTGAAGTCGTGCCGATGGCATGCGCCGGCTGCCGGGAACTATCAGAAGGGGTTTCAGGCTATTGTCGACACTGACATGCCCGACCGCTTCGAATCATTCATGTCCGAGCCTGCCTTCACTTCTTTCATGCCCGGATTTCGCGAGTTTGCTGATAAAAGGCAACTCGGCGACGAGTTCGATTTTGTGCTGAACCTGAACGGCCTTGCTGGGTTGGAGCCCAAAGCTGCCCAAAAGCTGGCGGCGTCCGTCATGGCCAGCATGGCTGCCGAGACCCCTGCGTTCAACGTCAAAGGAAACACCATCGAGGCAGCCGCTGGCAAATTCGGTGTAAAAGACAAGAAGCAAATGCGCGCAATGACAGAAAAGCAGTGGCTTGCCAGGATGGACGGAAAAACCGGCCCGGAGCTATCCGCCGTCTTGTCATCTTTCCAGCAGGAGGTGGCGAACGATTTGCACAAAAACTGCTATCTCCAGTTCGTGCAGGCCGGCAAGAAATCCTGACAGGACCGCAGTCGAATTCGCGTAGAATCTGCTGGTTTCGACTGACAGCAGGGTCTGCGCGATGAGTATCAAATCCGACAAATGGATCCGCCGCATGGCGGAGCAGCACGGCATGATCGAGCCGTTCGAACCCGGGCAGGTGCGGGAACAAAACGGGCAGCGGATCGTTTCCTATGGCACTTCGTCCTACGGTTACGACATCCGCTGCGCCGACGAATTCAAGATATTCACCAACATCAATTCCACCATCGTCGATCCGAAAAACTTCGACGAGAACTCGTTCGTCGACGTCAAGAGCGACGTTTGCATCATCCCGCCCAACTCGTTCGCGTTGGCGCGCACCATCGAGTACTTCCGCATCCCGCGCAGTGTATTGACGATCTGCCTGGGCAAATCGACCTATGCCCGTTGCGGCATCATCGTCAACGTGACGCCTTTCGAGCCGGAATGGGAAGGGTATGTGACGCTGGAGTTTTCCAACACGACCCCGCTGCCGGCAAAAATCTATGCCCGCGAAGGATGCGCCCAGGTGCTGTTCTTTGAAAGCGACGAAGTCTGCGAAACCTCGTACAAGGATCGTGGCGGCAAATACCAGGGCCAGACCGGCGTGACTTTGCCCAAGACCTGAACGGCATCGCCTGATTGCGGGGCCAGGCTGCTGTTGCCCTGCCCAAGGGGCGATCAAACAAAACGTTCCTATTTGAACTGTGGGCGGCTTTTGGGCCACTGAGCAAGTCGATTTTTACATATCGACTTGCCATGAAAAAATTATCACTTACTTCTGAAACAGCCCGCAACCCGCAACGCGCGCCAACACCACTGCAACAAGGGCGTCAACCGGTCCCGACCGCCCCACAGCTTCATACATTTGACGAAATTGCCGATGACCTGCTGCTAAAAATAGTCGAGCAGTTAAAGCGCGGAATACCTTCCATCCAGTTCGCACGGGATGTTCATAATTTCAGCCTGGTATCGAGACGCTGCATGGCGGCGGCAACCAGATATGGCGAATGGGACACCACGCTGGACTACTGTCGGGCTCTGGCGGTCGACTTGCAACGCGGCCAGCTTGCGATGGCAGTCGAGAGCGCGGCCCTCTCCGGCGTTTCCGAATTTTATGATATCGATGATCGGCCACCCAAGCGATTGCGCCAGCTTTTTGACGCGCATTCACATGTTCGCATTGACCTTCCCCGCAAGGCGTTCAGTGGAGTATGGGCCGGGCTGGCGAAATGGGCGAGCCAACTGACGATCCGACAGCTGGAATTGAATGGCTTGGTGGGGCCAGACCTTCCGCATTTGTCGCCAGGCCATGTCTTCGAGAGCCGACTGAATCTGCTGAACCGATTGCTGGAGGAGCTTGAGCGTCACCCAGGTCATGCGGGTATCACGGTGGCCATATTGCTGACCGGGCCTGGCGCAATACGCCGGCCCGGACGCGTTCTTAACACATTCCTCACGAACGTGATAACCAGCGACATGGTCACCTCGCTTCGTCTGCACTCTTTCCCCGGATTGTTCAGCCTGGTCCGCTCGGTTCCCTCGTCACGGGTGTTGACGCATCTTGATCTGCGTGGCAATGGCATCGGCGAGCCTGTGACCAAAGCCGGCGAGGACTGTCTGCCGATGATGGTGTCCATGATCCAGCGCAGCAAATCGCTCAAAACGCTGGATCTTCGCGACAACCCGATTCCGGTCAAGGATGCGCAAGCATTGCTTGTCGTGGCGCGTGAATGTGGAGTGAACCTGTTGTTGGGCTGATGCGCCGCTCAAGCCTTGACGCAATCCACGAAATATCCGCGCCGGCCGTTCTCTTCGCGGGTAACAAGCCCATGCACGTCGGTTTCGAAGCCCGGAAACTTTTCATTGAAGTCTCGCGCAAATTTCAGGTAGTCGACGATGGTCTTGTTGAAGCGCTCGCCCGGGATCAGCAGCGGAATGCCGGGCGGGTAGGGCGTGAGCAGGATCGATGTCACGCGGCCTTCGAGTTCCTCGATTGGCACGCGGTCGATTTCCCGATGCGCCATCTTGGCAAAGGCGTCTGACGGCTTCATCGCCGGCTGCATGTCGGACAGGTACATTTCCGTGGTCAGGCGGGCGACGTCGTAGGCCTTGTACATCTCGTGGATCTGCTGGCACAGGTCACGCAGGCCGATGCGCTCGTAGCGCAGGTTGGCTGCGGCGAACTCGGGCAGGATGCGCCAGATGGGCTGGTTCTTGTCGTAGTCGTCCTTGAACTGCTGCAGCGCGGTCAACAGCGTATTCCAGCGGCCCTTGGTAATGCCGATGGTGAACATGATGAAGAACGAATACAAGCCCGCCTTCTCGACGATCACGCCATGCTCTGCCAGGTATTTGGTGACGATCGATGCCGGTATGCCGTGCTCGCCGAAATGGCCGTCCAGCGACAGGCCTGGCGTGACGATGGTGGCCTTGATCGGGTCGAGCATGTTGAAGCCCGGCGCCACATCGCCAAAGCCGTGCCAGGTGTCTTCGGCGCGGATCATCCAGTCTTCGCGCGAGCCGATGCCGTTCTCGCACAGCGTGTCCGGTCCCCAGACCTGGAACCACCAGTCCTTGCCCCACTCCTCGTCGATCTTGCGCATCGCGCGGCGGAAGTCGAGCGCTTCCAGGATGCTTTCTTCCACCAGCGCGGTGCCGCCGGGCGGCTCCATCATGGCCGCCGCGATGTCGCAAGACGCAATGATCGCGTACTGCGGCGATGTCGAGGTGTGCATCAGGTACGCCTCGTTGAAGGTGTCCTGGTCGAGCTTGACGGTCTCCGATTCGCGCACCAGGATCTGCGACGCCTGCGACAGGCCCGCCAGCAGCTTGTGGGTGGACTGGGTCGAGAAGATCATTGATTTCTTGGCGCGCGGACGGTCCTTGCCAATGGCATGGAAGTCCTTGTAAAACTCGTGGAAAGTCGCATGCGGCAGCCAGGCTTCGTCGAAATGCAGCGTATCGATTTCTCCGTCCAGCAATTGCTTGAGCGTCTCGACGTTGTACACCACGCCATCGTAGGTCGACTGCGTGATGGTCAGGATGCGGGGCTTCTTGTTGAGCGCTTCGCGGGCATACGGATTGGCCTCGATCTTGCGGCGGATATTCTCCATGCTGAACTCGGCCAGCGGGATCGGGCCGATGATGCCGAGGTGGTTGCGGGTCGGCATCAGGAATACCGGTATCGCCCCGGTCATGATGATCGAATGCAGGATCGACTTGTGGCAGTTGCGGTCCACCACGACGATATCGCCTGGCGCGACCGTCGAGTGCCAGACCATCTTGTTCGAGGTCGATGTGCCGTTGGTGACGAAATAGCAGTGATCGGCATTGAAGATGCGGGCGGCATTGCGCTCGCTGGCGGCGACCGGCCCGGTATGGTCGAGCAACTGCCCCAGTTCTTCCACCGCATTGCAGACGTCGGCGCGCAACATGTTTTCACCAAAAAACTGGTGGAACATTTGTCCGATAGGTGACTTCAGGAAGGCGACGCCGCCGGAGTGTCCCGGGCAGTGCCAGGAATACGATCCGTCCTGCGCATAGTGGACCAGTGCGCGGAAGAATGGCGGTGACAGGCCGTCCAGGTAGGAACGTGCCTCGCGGATGATGTGACGGGCAACGAATTCCGGCGTGTCCTCGAACATATGGATGAATCCATGCAACTCGCGCAGGATGTCATTCGGTACGTGGCGCGAGGTGCGGGTCTCGCCATACAGGTAGATCGGTATGTCGGCGTTCTTGTGCCGGATTTCTTCGACGAAGGCACGTAGCGATTTCAGGGCGGATTCGGTTTCTTCCGGTGAGCCGCCGCCGAATTCTTCATCGTCGATGGAGAGGATGAAGGCCGAGGCGCGCGACTGCTGCTGCGCGAACTGCGACAGATCGCCATAGCTGGTGACACCCAGCACCTCCATGCCCTCCTTTTCCATGGCCGACGCCAGCGCACGGATGCCCAGGCCGGACGAATTTTCGGAGCGGAAGTCCTCGTCGATGATGACGATCGGGAAGCGGAATTTCATGAGGTTTCCTGGAGTTGCGGCGCGCTTGGCGCGGGGGCCTGTCGTTTCTGCTACAACCGCTTTCGGGTCACAAAAAAGCGACAAAGCAGGATTTTCTCAGATTTGGGGCGTACAGGGGAATTCGTGCGCATGCGCCGGCCCGAAAACCGCTTTTCCGTCGCTTGCCAGCTTGCGGCTGGCTGGAAGCCTGGGCCGCGATGCGTTGCCGGGGAGGCTCCGATTTGTCGCTCAGTTCCTGCGGTAGGTAACAATGTCGAAATCAAGGCCGGTTTTTTCAGAATGCTGATGTTCGCGCGACTGTTCGACCCATTGCGCCGGGTCGATCGCCGGGAAAAACGTGTCGCAATTGAAGCGCGCGTCGATTTCCGTGACGATCAGGCTGTGCACCAAGGGCAGCGCTTCGATGAAAACTTGCGCGCCGCCAATGATGAATCCCCGCTCCGATCCGCATAGCGCCACCGCTTGTCCAACCGATGCGGCGCGTTCGACGCCCTCATGTTGCCAGGCGGCATTGCGCGTAATGACGATATTGCGCCGGTTGGGTAGCGGCCGGCCAATCGACTCGAAGGTTTTTCTTCCCATCAGGATCGGGTGGCCGCTGGTGACGCGCTTGAAATGCGCAAGGTCCTCGGGCAGGTGCCAGGGCAGTTGATTGTTGATGCCTATGCCGTTTTGTTTGTCGACGGCAACGACGATGGTCAATTCGGGCGGTGTCATTCTGATATTCGCTAACAGTTGAACTAACAGTCAATTTTCTATCTTGATAAGAGGGGGCGGCGTGCGTATTGTATGTCCCACTTTTGACCATGGCCGAATTTTATGGAGACTACTGTGAAACCTGTCCTGTTGCTTGCATCCATTATCGCCGGACTCATGGCGATGCCTGTTGCGTCGGCGCAGCCTTACCCAAGCAAGCCGATCCGGCTGATCGTTCCTTTCCCGCCCGGTGGCACCACTGACATCATCGGACGTGCGGTTGGCGACCGGCTGTCGCGCGAACTCGGCCAGCCGGTCATCATCGACAACCGCGGCGGTGGCGGCGGCAGCATCGGCGCCATCGCCATTGCCAAGGCCGATCCTGACGGTTACACGCTGGGTATCGCAACCGTGTCGACCCACGCAGTGAATCCGGCCTGCAATCCGAAGCTGCCTTACGATCCGATCAAGGACTTCGTGCCAATCACGAACCTGGCGCGCACGCCGAACGTCTTGCTGGTGAATCCAAAATTTCCGGCGCAAGATTTCAAACAGCTCATTAGCCTGCTCAAGCAGAGTCCGGGCAAGTATGGTTATGCGAGCTCCGGTGCTTGCGGCATCGGCCACCTGATGGGCGAAAAATTCAAGGCATCGACGGGCACGTTCCTGGTGCACATTCCTTATCGTGGCGCAGGTCCGGCCCTGAATGACGTGCTGGGTGGCCAGGTAGAGATCATGTTCGACAACCTGCCTTCGTCGCTGCCGTTCATCCAGGCAAATCGCCTGCGCCCGATCGCGATTGCCTGGAACAAGCGCCTGGACAGCATGCCGAACGTGCCGACCTTTGCCGAACTCGGTCTGAAGCTGGTCAACGATCCGGCCTGGTATGGCTTGGTCGCGCCCGCCAAAACGCCGGACGATATCGTGCGCAAGCTGCATGATGCGACCGTTAAGGCATTGAATTCGCCTGAAGTGCGTGAACGCATCAAGGCCAGCGGATCGGATGTGGTCGGCAATTCCCCGGCAGAGTTCGCGGCCGAGATCCGCGGCGAACTGCTGCGTTCGCAGGACGTCGTGAAGAAGCAGGGAATCAAGATCGATACCAGCGGCGGCTGAGCGTCCAGGCCAGCCAGGACGGGCCGGCTGCACCGGGCCAGCCCGCTTCAGCCGGCGTCAGCCAAAGCGCTCGCGCAACACGTTCTTTTGTACCTTGCCCATCGTGTTGCGCGGCAATTCAGTCACGAAGTGAACCCGCTTGGGAACCTTGAAGTTGGCGATGCGGGCCTTCAGCGCCTGGATCACATCGTTCTCGGTCAGCCTGGCATCGGCACGCAGCACCACGACGGCATTCACCGCCTCGCCAAAGTCCGCATGGGGCACGCCGATCACGGCAGATTCAGCGACGCCTTCAATGTCGTCGATTTCGGATTCGATCTCTTTAGGATAGACGTTGTAGCCGCCTGAAATGATCAGGTCCTTGCTGCGTCCCACGATACTCAGGTAGCCGTCCTGGTCGAAACGTCCGACGTCACCGGTCTTGAAATAGCCGTCGGCCGTGAATTCTTCCGCAGTCTTTTCAGGCATGCGCCAATAACCCTGGAATACGTTCTGACCCTTGACTTCAATGTCGCCGATTTCGCCGGCGGCACAGGGATTGCGCCCGGCATCGACAATGCGCACGGACACGCCAGGCAGCGCAGGCCCGACTGTTCCGCCGCGGCGCTCGCCGTCAACCGGATTGGAGGTCAGCATGACCGTTTCGCTCATGCCATAGCGCTCCAGGATTGTCATGCCGGTGCGGCCCTGGAATTCGGTAAAGGTTTCGGTCAGCAGCGGCGCCGAGCCGGAAATGAACAGGCGCATGTTGCGGCAGGCCTCGGCGCCGAAGCGCTGGTCCGCCAGCAGGCGCACGTAGTAAGTCGGCACGCCCATGAACACTGTTGAACGTGCTAGCAATTGCGTGACCTGCGGCGCATCGAAGCGCGGCAGGAAAATCATTTTGCTGCCGCTGTACAGTGCCCCATGCGAGGCCACGAACAGGCCATGCACATGGAACAGCGGCAGCGCGTGCAGCAACACGTCATCCTGCTGCCACTGCCAGTAACGGTGCAGTACCTCGGCATTCGACGACAGGTTGCGGTGGCTAAGCATCGCGCCCTTGCTGCGGCCGGTGGTGCCGGACGTGTACAGGATGGCCGCCAGGTCGTCGCCGCTACGCGCTACGGTCTCGAACTGGTCTGGCTGGTGTGCGGCGCGCTCGAGCAGGGAGCCGCTATTGCGACCGTTCGCAAACTCGCCCAGCGTAAACACATGTTTGGTGCCTGACTTGAATGCGCTTTGCGCGACCCAGCCGAAGTTCGCCGGCGAGCACACCATCACGGCCGGCTCCGCATCGCCGAGGAAATAATCGATCTCGGCCTGGCGGTACGCTGTATTGAGCGGCAGGTAGACCAGTCCGGCCCGTATTGTGGCCAGGTACAGGATCAGCGCTTCCGGCGACTTTTCGACCTGCACTGCGACCCGCGCGCCTGGCGCCAGGCCAAGGCTGGCCAGCAAGTTGGCGATCTTTGCGCTGGCCCGCTCCATGTCGCTCCACGAGTAGTAGTGGCCGTCATGCGTTTCAATGCAGCATGCGCTGCGGTCGGCAGGAAAACGGGCGGCGAAAATTGCGTAGAGATTGGCATTCATTTTAAGTGCTCGGTTGTCATTTTCCGCAGAATGCGGGCTTGGTCCTGGCGAGGAAAGTCCGTACTCCCTCCCGATGGTCCTGCGATTCAAAATAATCGAAAGCGGCGCGCAGTTCGGATTCGGTCAATGGCGCCGCCACTGGCGACAGGCGTCGTACCATTTCCTTGTTGAGCCGGGCCGCCAGTGGCGCACCTTGTGCAATGCGCTGCGCACTTTGCCAGGCGTCCTCTGCCACGTCATTGACGATACGGGTCAGCAGACCTTTTTGGAGCGCTTCCGCAGCGCCGAATACCCGGCCTTCCAGCAGGATTTCCAGCGTCACGGCGCGGCCAACGAGATGCAGCAGGCCGACCATTTCGCCCGGCGCCAGCGGAAAGCCAAGCCGATTGATCGGAATGCCGAAGCGGGAGCCCCTGTGCGCAATGCGCAGGTCACAAACGCTCGCCAGTTCCAGCCCGCCACCGACGCAAACACCCTCGATGGCAGCAATGGTCGGATGCCGGCAATGCAGGATCGCATGCAGCGCGTTGGCGATGATGACCGTGTGGTAATGGATGCCCTGCTCGGTGGTATGGCGCAGGGCGGGGAATTCCCCGATGTCGGCGCCGGCCGCAAAATTGCCCCCTTCGCCGCGCAGGATGATGCATCGAAGCGAATCGTCAGCGCTCAATGCCGCAAATTGGGTGGCCAGCGCTTGCCAGGCCTGCACATCGAGGGCATTGAGCTTGCCGGGATTGGACAGCGTGATCGTGGCGATCTGTTCCCGTATTTCTATGTGTAGTGTGGACATGTTTGCATACAAAAAAACAGCAGCCGGCAGGCGCCGGCTGCTGATGGAGCCCTGCCGTCCGATCAGTCGAGCTTGACCTTGGCGGTCTTGACGACCGTGGCCCAGCGCGCCACTTCGGAAGTGACCATGGTGCCGAACTGCGCCCGAATCACGCTCGGTATTTCCGACCCGTTATTGTTCCATGCGGTCCGGATTTCAGGCGAGGCCAGCGCTTTCTGCACTTCAGCTGCCATTTTGTCGGCGATTTCTGCCGGCACGCCTTTCGGTCCCCAAAGCGCATACCAGGTCGACACTTCATAGCCCGGCACGCCGGCTTCTGCTGTGGTCGGTACATCAGGGAATGCTTGCGCACGGCGTGGCGCGGCAACCGCCAGCGCCTTGATGCGGCCGCCCTTGATATGGCCGGCCGACGAGCCGAGTCCATCGAACATCACATCGACCTGGCCTGCAATCAGGTCCTGCAGTGCAGGGCCGGCGCCACGATAGGGGATGTGGGTGATAAAGGTCTTGGTCTGGATCTTGAACAGCTCACCCGCCAGATGGTGCGAGGTGCCGTTGCCGGCCGAGGCATAGTTCAGCTTGCCCGGGTTCTTGCGCGCGTACTCCAGGAAACCCTTGAGGTCGCTGACCGGCACTCGCTGTGGATTGATGACGATCACCTGTGGCGGCGTTGCCAGCAAAGCCACTGGTACGAAATCTTTCTCGATGTCGTACTCCAGCCTAGGATAAATCGCTGGCGCGATGGCATGGTGCGCTGCCCCGACAAACCAGGTGTAGCCGTCAGGCGCCGCCTTGGCTGCCAGCGCCGCACCGATCGTGCCGCCGGCGCCGCCACGGTTGTCGATGATGACTTGCCTGCCGAGCTGCTTGGTCAACTGGGCTGACAGGGGGCGGGCAAACGCATCGGTGCCGCCGCCGGCCGGGAACGGGACGATCAAGGTAATCGCCTTGTTTGGCCATGCCTGCGATTGTGCGTGTGCAGCAACGACCAGCCCTGCGCCGAGCAGCAGCAGTTTCTTGAAATTCATGTTGTCTCCATCGATCGTTATTGGATTGTTCCGGCTCGTGTCAGCTGGCCGGTATCTTTCTGTAGGCCACCAATAATAGAACAATTCCAAGTGCAATCATCGGAATCGAGAGCATTTGGCCGGCCGAGATCAGCACCGGCCCGAACGTCACTTCATAGTCGGGTATCCGGAAATACTCGGTAAAGAAGCGCGCCATGCCATAGCCGGCTGCAAACACGCCCGATACCGCCATCATGGGACGCGGCTTGCGGGCGAACAGCCACACTACGATGAACAGCAGTACGCCGTCGACCAGTGCCTGGTAGAGCGGCGACGGATGGCGTGCAAGCTGGTCGACATTGGGCCAGATCATTGCCCAGGGCAGCGAAGGGTCGGCGACGCGGCCTGGCAATTCTGCGTTGATGAAGTTGCCGATTCTGCCGGCAGCATAGCCCAGCGGAACCAGCGGCGCGATGAAGTCCATCACCTCCATCAGGCGTCGCCCGTTCTTGCGCCCCCAGAGCAGCATCGCGGCCATGACGCCCAGGAAACCCCCGTGGAAGGACATGCCGCCTTTCCAGATCGCGAGGATCTCGCCCGGGTGGGACAAGTAGTAGGCCGGATGGTAAAACAGCACTTCGCCAAGCCGGCCGCCGATCACGACCCCGAGCACGCCGTAGAACAACATGTCGTCGAGGTCCTCCTTCTTCCAGCCTGCGGCTGCAATATGCGGCTGGCGGATCCGCAGCCGCCCCAGCGCAATGAACAGAACGAACGCCAGCAGGTACATCAAGCCATACCAGCGTATGGCAAGCGGGCCGAGCGACAGGGCGATCGGATCGGGCATCGGATGGGTCAGCATTCAGCGCCTCCTTTTCAATAGTTTGAGAAATGCCTGCAACACAGGCGAGGGATTGTCACGGCGCCAAGCAAAGCCGGTCTCGACCAGCGGCGCCTGTTCGCGCAAGGGGCGGTAAGTTACGCCGGGCCGTTTCAGGTTGGAGACGGATTGTGGCACAAGCGCGATGCCCATCCCGGCCGATACCAGCGCGACGATGGTTTGCATCTGGATCGCTTCCTGTCCGATTTGCGGCGTGATGCCGGCCTGGCCAAAGCAAGCCAGGATGGCGTCGTAAAAGGAGGGCGCGATCCGGCGCGGGAATACGATCAAGGGCTGGGCCGGCAGGGCGGCCAGCGACACCGGCCCGCGCGCCGGCAAGGCTTTCCATCCGTCAGGCGCAGCCAGCACCAGCGGCTCCGCCAGCACCGGCTGGTACTCGAGTTCAGGTGCGAGCTTGTCCGGCAAGGGCGGAATCAACAGGCCAAGGTCGATGCGTCCCGCCGCCAGGTCTTCGCACTGGACGTCGCTGGTGGCTTCGCGCAGGTCGATCTGCACCTGTGGATAGCGCAGGCGGAAGCGGCGCAGGAATTGCGGCAGCACGCTGTAGTCGGCGATCGAGACGAAGGCCACGGTCAGTCGGCCGGATTCGCCGCTTGCTGCACGCCGTGCAAGCTCGGGCAGGCCCTCGGCCTGTTGCAGCAGGCGGCGCGCCTCCGGCAGCAAGGCGACGCCAGCCGCCGTCAGGTGGACGCTGCGGCTGGTGCGCTCGAACAGCGCAGTGCCGAGCGAGGATTCGAGCGCGCGGATCGATTGTGACAGTGGCGGCTGCGTCATGTGCAGGCGCGCTGCCGCCCGACCGAAGTGCATTTCGTCGGCGACCGCGGTGAAGTAGCGCAACTGTCTGAATTCAATCGGCATGGGGACGCTTGATTGAGTCGTAAAAAATATTGATGATGCGTGAATGATATATTTGACAGAGACCCATGTGCAAGGCAATGTAGCGCTTTCGCAGAATTCCGGCACGTCCGGATTCCAGCAATCCCGATTTCCCGATTTTCATTTCCGCACCGGCATCAGCACCGTCAACGGCGCCGGCCGGCATGCAATTCACTGGAGTCAATATGGCCTATAACCGCCGCTCGAAAAACATCACCCAGGGTGTTGCGCGCAGCCCGAACCGCTCAATGTATTACGCAATGGGCTACGAGAAAGCAGACTTCGACAAACCCATGGTCGGTATTGCCAATGGTCATTCGACCATCACGCCATGCAACTCGGGCCTGCAAAAACTGGCTGACATCGCCATTGATGCCGTGCGGAAAGCCGGCGCCAATCCGCAAGTGTTCGGCACGCCGACCATTTCGGACGGCATGTCGATGGGTACCGAAGGCATGAAGTACTCGCTGATTTCGCGCGAAGTCATTGCTGACTGCATCGAGACGGCGGTCAATGGCCAATGGATGGATGGCTGTATCGTGATCGGCGGCTGCGACAAGAACATGCCAGGCGGCATGATCGCCATGGCGCGCACCAATGTGCCCAGCATTTATGTCTACGGCGGCACCATCAAGCCGGGCCGCTGGAAGGGGCATGACCTGACCATCGTGTCCGCCTTTGAAGCGGTTGGTGAATTTACCGCGGGCCGCATGTCGCAGGAAGATTTCGATGGCATCGAGCGCAACGCCTGCCCGAGTTCCGGCTCCTGCGGCGGCATGTACACCGCCAATACCATGTCCTCGTCATTCGAAGCGCTTGGCATGTCGCTGCTGTACTCCTCGACCATGGCCAATCCTGACGACGAAAAAGTCGGATCGGCTGCCGAATCCGCGCGCGTATTGGTGGAAGCCATCAAGCTCGACCTGAAGCCGCGCGACATCATCAACCGCAAGTCGATTGAAAACGCAGTGTCGGTACTGATGGCGACCGGCGGCTCGACCAATGCGGTGCTGCATTTCCTGGCGATCGCCCATGCCGCCGAGGTGGAATGGACCATCGACGATTTCGAACGTGTCCGCCAGCGGGTACCGGTCATTTGCGACCTCAAGCCGTCCGGGAAATATGTCGCCACCGACCTGCACCGTGCCGGCGGCATACCGCAGGTGATGAAGGTCTTGCTCAATGCCGGCCTGCTGCATGGCGACTGCATGACGATTACCGGCCGTACGCTGGCCGAGGAACTGGCCAATGTTCCGGACCAGCCGCGCGCCGACCAGGATGTGATCCACACCATCGACAAAGCCTTGTACAAGCAGGGCCACCTGGCGATATTGCGCGGCAACCTGGCGCCTGAAGGATGCGTGGCCAAAATAACCGGACTGAAAAACCCCGTGATTACCGGACCGGCGCGCGTCTTTGAAGACGAGTACAGCGCGATGGACGCCATCCTGGCCGACCAGATCAAGCCGGGCGACGTGCTGGTGCTGCGCTACCTTGGCCCCAAGGGCGGTCCGGGCATGCCGGAAATGCTGGCGCCCACCTCAGCGCTGATCGGCAAAGGCCTGGGTGAATCGGTCGGGCTGATTACCGATGGTCGTTTCTCGGGCGGCACTTGGGGCATGGTCGTCGGACACGTCGCGCCGGAAGCGTTTGTCGGCGGCACCATTGCACTGGTCCATGAAGGCGACTCGGTCACGATCGATGCGCACCAGCAGTTGATCCAGTTGAATGTGCCGGACGAGGAAATCGCCCGTCGCCGTGCCGGATGGACGGCGCCAGCGCCACGCTACACGCGCGGCGTGTTGGCAAAATTCGCGGCATTGGCGTCGACGGCGAGCAAGGGCGCTACCACGGGTTGATGTGGTACCGGGCTGGCCGGATGCCGTACCTGATCCGGCCGGCCGCCTTGCTTGTGCGCCGCGCCGCCGCTTACTTGAAGTTTTTCTTGATGCGTTCCTGGCGGATTTTTTCCATTTCGTCATGCGCCCGTTTCTTGTCGAGCCCCAGCATTTTCTCGCCGAACTCGAACCATACCAGCGTGACGCCAAACAGACCGGCTATCCACCACCATGACAGATCGGCCACTGGCCCGATCTCGAAAAAACGCAGTATGGTCAGCACGACGATGGTGACAATCAGTGGCATGAAAACTCTCCTATGTGCCGGAGCATATTGTTATCGCCTGTAACGGTCAATCGTGGCGCTTTGGCAATGTGGTAAGTTGGGTAAAGTGTGAATGACCGGCAAAATCCCTGTTAGTGGAAAACGGTTAGAATTCGGCTATTTGTTCAATGTGGAGGCGGTAATGAAACAAGTATTGTTTGCACTGGTCGCGCTTGGCGCACTGGTCTCGAATGGGGCGCTGGCGAACGCCGACCTGGCAAAGCAGAAAAACTGCATGGCATGTCACGCCGTCGCCAACAAGGTGGTCGGTCCAGGGTTCAAGGACGTGGCGGCGAAGTATGCCGGCCAAAAGGATGCTGAAGCCCAGCTGGTGCAGAAAGTCATCAAGGGTGGCAGTGGTGTCTGGGGCGCAGTGCCGATGCCGGCCAACCCGCAGCTCAGCGCTGCCGAGGCGCAAACCCTGGTGAAGTGGATCCTGGCGACCAAGTAAGCTAATCCCTCCCCGTCGGCCTCGGGCCCGCGGCGCGGAACGGCAGGTAGCTAGTGGGGCAAGTGCCCAATAAAAAAGCGCTCTGTTCGGAGCGCTTTTTTTCGTCTTTTCGCTTTTGATTACTGGATGGCGCCCCTTGCAGGGCGCCATCCAGGCGTTAGCGAACTACCGCAATCTTCTCTTTCTTGCCGCCCTTGTAGGTGAACAGCGTCAGCGTGCCGTTCTTGATGTCGCCCTTGTCGTCGAATTCGATGTTGCCGGTGACGCCGTCATGCTTGATCTTGGCCAATGCGGGCAGGTACTTGGCTGGTTCAGCCGAGTTTGCCTTTTGCATTGCGGCCGCCATCGTCATCACGGCGTCGTAGACATACGGGGCATACAACTGCACGTCGAGATTGAAGCGCTTCTTGTAACGCTCGACGAATGCCTGCATGTCCTTCTCTTTGGTTCCGGTCACGCCGCCTGCTTCTGCGCAGACAACCTGGTTGTCCGACAAGCCATCGCCGGCCAGTTTGGGCAATTCGGAGGTGCAGATGCCGTCACCGCCCATGAACTTGGCGTTCACGCCCAGTTGCTTCATCTGGCGCAGCATCGGTCCGCCGACATTGTCCATGCCGCCGAAGAAGACGACTTCCGGCTTCTTGGCCTTGATCGAGGTCAGGATCGCGCTGAAGTCAGTGGCCTTGTCGGTTGTATATTGTTGCGCCACCTGCAGGCCGGCTGATTTGGCTTTTGCGCCCTTGATGAATTCGCTCGCCACACCCTCGCCGTAGGCAGTCCGGTCGTCGATCACGGCGACCTGCTTGACCTTCAGTGTCTCCACCGCATAGCGCCCGAGCGTGCTGCCAAGTTGCCGGTCGTTGGCCACCACGCGAAAAGCCGTCTTGAACCCTTGCTGCGTGTATTTCGGATTGGTGGCCGACGGCGAGATTTGCGGAATGCCGGCGGCATGGTAGATGCTGGAGGCGGGAATCGTGGTGCCTGAATTCAGGTGCCCGATGACGCCGTTGACTTTGGCGTCGACCAGCTTTTGCGCCACCGCCGTGCCTTGTTTCGGATCGGCTGCGTCGTCTTCCATCAGCAACTGGAATTTCACCTTCTTGCCGCCGATGGTGATGCCCTTGGCATTCAAGTCTTCCACGGCGAGGATGGCGCCATTGGCATTGTCGCGGCCGTAGTGCGCCTGTCCGCCCGACATCGGCGCCACATGGCCGAGCTTGACGATCATTTCTTGCGCCAGCACAGGGGTGGCGCAAGTGATTGCGACGACGCCGGCGATAGCCAGCATGGGGAGGTTTGATGACCGCACTAACAGCATTGACCGCATTGAATTCTCCGATGATTGAAAAAACGGCTGCATACTGCAACACTGATGCTTGAATCGCAAGTGCAGACCTTACATCAGAAAAAAATCTCTGCAAAGACCTTGTCCAACATTTCTCGACGCTCATCCATGTCCAAACAACACCTGCTCGACAAGGTCGACCGCAAGCTGCTGAACCTGCTGCAAAAGGATAACCAGATGCCGACCCGCGAGCTGGCAGACCGGGTTCACATATCCCAGCCGACTTGCTTGCGGCGGGTGCGTGTGCTGCGCGAGTCCGGCGTGATCAGCGCCGATGTGGCGATGGTCGATCCGTTTGCGCTTGGCTATGGAATGATGGCCTTCCTTGAAGTGTCGCTGGCAAACCAGTCGGACGAACAGTTGCAGGCATTCGAAGCGCGCATGACGCGCGAGGCGGAAGTATTGCAATGCTATTTCGTGTCCGGCGACTATGACTATTTCCTGGTCGTGCATGTGCTCGACATGAACGCCTATTACGAGTTCGTGCGGCGAGTCATTTCCGGATCGGGAAACGTGCGGAATTTCCAGTCGCGATTTCCAATGAAGCGGGCCAAGTTCACGACCAAGATCGCGTTCGACGAGAAAGCGGCGGAGCTCGAAGTCGGGGTCGGCAAGTAGGCGGGAGCAGGCTGCCGGCGCTGCCGGCAGTGCATTTGAAATGATGTCTCTGGAACTGACGCACGCCAGGCCGGTGCCGCATCATGGCGCCGGCGCTGGCCGCATCGCGGCCTGGCGTCAGGCCTGCAACGGACTGCCGGCCACGACCATGCCGCGCCGGGTCGGCGTCATGCCGGTGAATGCAAAATCCACTTCCGGCACGCGTCCGGAGATGATGTCGGCAATCGCCCGTCCGGAGCCGCATCCCATTGTCCATCCCAGCGTGCCATGCCCTGCATTGAGGTACAGGTTGGCAATTTTGGAACGGCCGATATAGGGTACGTTTGACGGCGTCAGCGGCCGCAAGCCAGTCCAGTAGACCGGATTGTCATAGTCGCAGGCGTCGGGAAACAGCTCACGGGTGCGCCGGGTAATCGCTTCGCAGCGCACGCTGTTGAGTTCGCGCGAATAGCCATTGAGCTCGCAGGTGCCGGCAACCCGCAGCCGGTCGCCCAGGCGCGACAGCACCAGCTTGTAGCCATCGTCGGTCAATGACACGCACGGCGCGGCCTCCGGATCGAGCACCCGGTACGTGGCCGAATAACCCTTGCCCGGATAAATCAGCAGGTCGATCCCCAGAGGCTTGGCCAGTTGGGTCGAAAAGCTGCCCATTGCCAGCACGTAGGCATCGGCCTGCAGCACGCGATGCGTGCCGTGCTCGTCGATCACTTCGACGCCCTTGATCCGCGCCGATGCGCCGCTTCCTTCGGTCAGCAGCCGGGTGACGGTGGTACTGGTGCGGATGGTCACGCCGGCTTGCTGCGCCCGCCTGGCCAAACCGGTGGTGAACTGATACACATCGCCCGATTCATCGGTCGCCGTATAGTCGCCGCCGACGATGCGCTCTCGCATGGCCTTGAGCGCCGGCTCGATCTGCAGCACGCGTTCGGCGTCGACGGTCTCGCGCGGACAGCCCAATTCGCGCATCAACTGCGCCGCCGGCTGGGCGTCGTCGAACTCCTTTTGACTGGTATAAAAATGCAGGATGCCGCGCGTGAGCTGGTCGTATTCGATGCCGGTTTCCGCACGCACCGCTTGCAGTGTCTGCCGGCTGAATTCGGCGATCGAGACAATTTGACGGATGTTGTAATCGGTGCGGGCGCGGGTGCACTCACGCAGGAAGGACAGGCCCCACTTCCATTGCAGCCACTCAGGACGCAAGCGAAACAGCAGCGGCGCGTCTTCCTGGCCCAGCCATTTCAGCACTTTCCCGGGAGCTGCCGGATTGGCCCACGGCTCGGCGTGTGAAACGGAAATCTGCCCGCCGTTGGCGAAACTGGTTTCCTGCGCCAGTCCAGGCTGCCGGTCGATGATCGTGACCTGGTGTCCGGCCTTGTTCAGGAACCATGCCGACGTGGTGCCGATGATGCCGCCGCCCAATACGATTACATGCATGAATGCCTCTCTACGTTGCCAGCCGGCCCGGCAAGCAGTCCTTTGTCGGACTGTTTCCAGACTTTGCGGCCTGATTGATACCCAGCCCCTATTTTAGAAAACTACCTGTTGCGATAGGAATCAATCGATGGCAAATATATTTCTTTTTCGAAGGTAAAAACTCAGTCGATGTTTAAAAATGAAAGTTATTTAGGACTCCATTTAATTTTGTGAAATTCGCAGGCGGGTGAGTTCCTGCGCGACCGCGCGCACGATCATGTCCTCCAGCGATTGATGCAGGCCGCTGCGGATGTCGAGCGCCAGGGTGCTGACTGCGCCCTGCAGCACGTCGGCCAGGCTGTCACGCACCCGCTGTTCAAGTGTGTTGTCGACCCGCGCCAGCAATTGCCGCAGGATGCGCTCGCGCAAGGCCCGCTCCAGCCGGTTCCAGTCGTCGCTGCCCATCGTCGCCACGGCGCGCGCTTCCAGCTCTTCGACGGTAGCCGGGGAGGCTGGAGTGGTGGATCCGGCCGGTGCGGCCGGCGCTTGCGCCACGGGCGCAGTCTGTTCCGGTTCGAGGTCGATGACCTCGGTCAGTACCGGTATGCCGGCGTCACTGGACGGGCTGCTCATTGGCGCTCCGGGGATGGTGTTTCAGGGGATAACCGCGCTGGCGGTAATAAGCAAAGCGCTGGCGGCCGGCGTCGGTTTCGTCGGCGTCGGTCGAGACGACCTCGATCAAGCGCTCGAAGCGGGCGAAATGCGTGGGCGACAATGTGGAAAGGTTGATCAGCAAGCGGTTATGCGGCAGCGGCTGGTCCTCACGGCAGGTCAGGATCACCGGCGTAACGGCCGCCAGCGGGTCTTCGGCGGCGACATGCGGCAGGAAATCATGCTCCGAGAAGGTCCAGAGCGCCTGGTCCAGGCGCGCCTGTTCATCGGCATCCGTGCAAAAAACAACGACCTGCCAGCCTTCATTGGCGGCCTTGCGGATCAGCCGGCAGGTGAAGGGCAGCTTGTCCGGCACGTTGGTATGGAAATCGATGTGCGTCATGGCGGCGGACATGGTAGGCGAGTTCGGTATCCGGACTGGATCAGCGTCATCATCAGGATCATAAGGCAGGATTGCCGGATTGCCGGATCAAAAGCGGAATCCGGGCGGTGCATTGCCTTGCGCTGGCGCTGCCGGTTGCACTTCGCGGGCTGCTTCGCCAGCCGGCGCACTTTCGGTCGGCCTGACCGGTTTTGGCGCTTCAGGCGGTGACAGTGGCGCCGGGGCGGCGTTGCGCCAGCCAGCCGGCAAGCGCGACTCGGCAGGATATCCGGCTGCGCTGAGCAGCTGATTCCACGCATTGGGCTCATAGCCCTGCTGGCGCTGCTTGCCCACGCTGAGCAAGGGCAACTGCGCTGCGCCGCCTGCCAGCGCGCGCAGCGCCGCAATATCGTCATTGCTGGTGACGGTTTTTTCGCTCACCGGTATGCCACGCGCGGCAAGCAGCTTGCGGCCGTCATCGCAGGGCGCACAGTTCTTCATCGTGTACAGCGTCACCGGATGCGCGGTCACGACCTGCTGCAGGGCAAACGGCAGTAGCGGCCCGCTGCCTTCGCCCGACCTGGACCGGGCTTCGACATTCCTGGCGTCGCGCGGTGGCGGCGTGTCCGTGTAGTTCACTTTTCCGTCCGGCCCAGTCCATTTGTATAACTGTGCGGAAGCCGTGCCGGCAGCCAGCATGGCGATGGCGGCGAGCAGGGAGAGCGATACGCAAGCAGGTTTCATGGTCACGTCAGATTGTCATCCCGTTGTGGCGCAGCAGCGCATCGATGGTGGGCTCGCGGCCACGGAAAGCCTTGAAGCTCTCCATCGCCGAGCGCGAGCCGCCCACGGCCAGTATTTCGGTATGGAATTTCATGCCGGTATGGGCGAGCAACTGCGCGTCGTCGGCGGCTTCCTCGAAAGCGGCATAGGCATCGGCAGACAGTACTTCGGCCCATTTGTAGCTGTAGTAGCCAGCCGCATAGCCACCCGAGAAAATGTGGCTGAACGAATTCTGGAAGCGATTGAATGCCGGCGGCACCAGGACCGCAAACTTGTGCCGCACTTCTGCCAGTACGTCGGCTGCGGTCTGGCCCTGTCCTGGATCGAAGTCGAAGTGCAGGTGCATGTCGAACAGGGAAAATTCCACCTGCCGCAGCATCTGCAGGCCGGACTGGAAATTCTTGGCGGCGATCATCTTGTCGTACAGCGCGCGCGGCAGTGGCAGGCCGGTCTTGACATGCGAGGTCAGTCCTTGCAGGACTTCCCATTCCCAGCAAAAATTTTCCATGAATTGGGAAGGCAGTTCCACCGCATCCCATTCGACGCCGGAAATGCCTGACACGCCGAGTTCGTCGACCAGCGTGAGCATATGGTGCAGGCCGTGGCCAAACTCGTGGAACAGCGTGCTGACTTCGTCGTGTGTGAACAGGGCGTCGCGGCGCTTGCCGTCGACCACCGCCGGTTCGGTGAAATTGCAGGTCAGGTAGGCCACCGGCGTTTGCACCAGGCTGCCGGCGACACGCCGGCCGCGGGCGTCGTCCATCCATGCGCCACCGCGCTTGCCGTTGCGCGCATACAAATCCAGGTAGAACTGCCCGACCAGCTGGCCATGCTTTTCGATGCGGTAAAAGCCGACATCGGGATGCCATACCGGCGCCTGGTCGGCGTGGATCGTGATCGAGAATAATTTCTGCACCAGCGCGAACAGACCGGCGATGACTTTCGATTCAGGGAAATATTGCTTCACTTCCTGGTCGGAGAAGGCGTAGCGCTTCTCGCGCAGCTTTTCGGAGGCGTAGGTGACATCCCACGACTCCACGCGCTCCATGCCCAGTTCATCCCGGGCAAAGGACCTGAGTTCGGCCAGGTCATTTTCGGCGAAGGGGCGGGCGCGGCGCGCCAGGTCTTCCAGGAAATCGACCACCTGCTGCGGCGTTTCCGCCATCTTTGGCACCAGTGAGACTTCGGCGAAATTGCGGTAACCCAGCAATTGCGCCTCTTCCCGGCGCAGGCGCAGCAGGTCGGCGATGATTTGCGTGTTGTCCCACTCCGGCTTTTCACCCAACTCGGACGCTTTGGTCGCATTGCCGCGATACACGGCCTCGCGCAGCGTGCGGTCATCCGCATATTGCAGGATCGGAAAATAAGACGGGAAATGCAGCGTGAACTTGTAGCCCGGCTTGCCTTCCTTTTCGGCCAGCGCGCGCGCGGCAGTGACGGCGTCTTCCGGCAAGCCGGCCAGGCGCGCCGCGTCGTCGACCAGCAATTCCCAGGCATTGGTTGCGTCCAGCACGTTTTCGGAGAAGCGGGTGGAAATCGCCGCTTGCTGTTCCTGGATTTCTGCGAAGCGGACTTTCTGGTCAGCCCCCAGGTCGGCGCCGCCCAGCTTGAAGTCGCGCACCGCATTGTCGATGATGCGGCGCCGGGCCGCGGACATGCCGGCGAACGACGGTGACTGTTGCAGTTGCTTGTATTTGGCAAACAGCGCTTCGTTTTGTCCCAGTGCAGTCCAGAACTCGGTGACCAGCGGCTGGTTTTCGTTGTACGCGGCGCGCAGCGCCGGCGTGTCGACCACGGCGTTCAAATGGCCGACCACGCCCCAGGCGCGGCCCAGCTTTTCGGTCACGCCTTCCAGCGGCTCGACGAAACTTTCCCAGGCCGGGGTACCCGTTTGCGACTCCAGGCCGGCAATCACATCGCGCGCATCCTGCAGCAGCAGCGCAATCGCCGGCGTCACATGTTCCGGCCGGATGTGGTCGAAGCGGGGATGATCTGAAAAATCAAGAAGGGGATTGTCGTGGTTCATCCGAGTGTTCTTTCTGCGGCTTCCAGCGTGTTGACAAGCAGCATCGTAATGGTCATGGGGCCCACGCCGCCGGGGACGGGCGTGATATAGCCGGCCACTTCCGATACCGGACCGAAATCGACGTCGCCACAGAGCTTGCCGTGATCGTCGCGGTTCATGCCCACATCAATCACGACCGCGCCTGGTTTGACCATGTCGGCCGTTACGATGTTGCGTTTGCCGGTGGCAACCACAAGGATGTCGGCCTGCCGCGTGTGATGACCCAGGTCGCGCGTCTTGGAATTGCAGATGGTGACGGTCGCGCCCGCCTGCAAGAGCAACATGGCTTGCGGCTTGCCGACGATATTGGATGCACCGACCACCACCGCATGGGCGCCGCGCACCGGATAGTCGATCGACTCCAGCATTTTCATCACGCCATACGGTGTGCATGGGCGGAACAGTGGCTGGCCGGTCATCAACAGTCCGGCATTGCTGACGTGGAAACCGTCGACGTCCTTTTCGGCCGCGATCGCTTCGATCACCTTGTGCGAATCGATATGCGATGGCAGCGGCAGCTGGACCAGGATGCCATGGATTGCAGGATCCGCATTCAGCGCGGCAATGCGTTCCAGCAAGTCGGCTTCACTCAGTGTGGCCGGATATTTTTCCAGCACCGAATGAATGCCATTGTCTTCACATGCCTTGACCTTGTTGCGGACATACACTTGGGATGCCGGGTTCTCGCCGACCAGAACCACGGCAAGTCCGGGTTGTCTGTTCCTGGCAGTCAGTTCGGCGGCCCTGCGGGCCACATCGCCGCGTAATTGCTGCGACAGCAGGTTTCCATCAATGATTTTTGCAGGCATGGGAATGAGGAATTAAAGGGAACGTAATCGGAGTGAATCAAAAAAACAGCCATTGATTGCTTGAACGGGAATCGGGATTATACGGGTTGGGTCGGGCTGGCCGGACCTGTCTTGAATCAGGATCGGAGGGCCGGCTGGAATCAGGACGGCAAGTTTCAACGGATCCCCATATTCCGCATTATGGAATTGAATATCGTAGTTTGAAAAATGGTTCCATGCTGCTAGAATCACATCAGTTTCGCGACAAGCAGTCGTGTTTGGACGAGAATGCCTGCACCGGCTATCCGCTGTGACAGGCCCTGTTAAGGAGACATCCATGTCAGCCCAAATAGATGCAATCCTGGCGCAAGCCGCCAACGATCCTGATGCCATCGAAACCCAGGAATGGCTGGATGCCCTGGAATCGGTAATCCAGAACGAGGGTCCGGAACGGGCCCACTACCTGATGGAGCGGATGGTGGACCTGGCGCGCCGCCGCGGCGCCCAGATCCCGTTCTCCAGCAATACCGCCTACGTCAACACGATCCCGGCCCACCTCGGCGCCCATTGTCCCGGCAACCTCGAATATGAGGAGCGGCTGCGCTCCTGGATGCGCTGGAACGCGATGGCGATGGTGGTCAAGGCCAACCGCGCCGATGGCGACCTCGGCGGCCACATTTCCAGTTTTGCCTCGCTGGCCAACATGCTGGGGATCGGCTTCAACCATTTCTGGCATGCGCCGACCGAGGACCATGGCGGCGACCAGCTTTACATCCAGGGTCATTCCTCACCGGGTGTCTATGCGCGCGCCTTCCTCGAAGGGCGCATTACCGAAGACCAGATGTCCAAGTTCCGGCGCGAAGTGGATGGCGGCGGCCTGTCGTCGTATCCGCATCCGAAGCTGATGCCGGAATTCTGGCAATTCCCGACGGTGTCGATGGGCCTGGGCCCGATCATGGCGATTTACCAGGCGCGTTTCCTGCGCTACCTGAATGCACGCGAGATTGCCAATACCGAGCGCCGCAAGGTCTGGGTATTCTGCAGCGACGGCGAGATTGACGAGCCGGAATCGTTGGGCGCAATCGGCTTGGCCGCCCGCGAGAACCTCGATAACCTGGTGATGGTCGTGAACTGTAACCTGCAGCGACTCGACGGCCCGGTACGCGGCAACGGCAAGATCATCCAGGAACTGGAAGCTGATTTCCGCGGCGCCGGCTGGAACGTCATCAAGGTGATCTGGGGCGCGCCCTGGGACGACCTGCTGGCACGCGACCATGAAGGCATCCTGCAGCGCGTGATGATGGAAACGGTCGACGGCGAATACCAGAATTACAAGGCCAAGGACGGCGCATTCGTGCGCAAGCATTTCTTCGGCAAGCATCCGAAGTTGCTGGAAATGGTTGCCAGGATGTCGGATGACGACATTTGGCGCCTGACCCGCGGCGGGCATGATCCACACAAGATTTACGCCGCCTTCAAGCTGGCGCAGGAACATCAGGGTCAGCCCACCGTGCTGCTGGTGAAGACCGTCAAGGGCTTCGGCATGGGCAAGTCCGGCGAGGCGCGCAACACGGCGCACCAGACCAAGAAGCTCGA
>NZ_JAUSNH010000070.1 GCF_030645335.1 Lacisediminimonas sp.
ACTTCGACGACTCGAGTTTATTTATTGTCGCTGGCTGCTTGTTGAAGAGGAATAGCCACCTCTATCCAAATGTAAGCACAATCGATTCCATTGATATGGAAAAGTTTTCCAAACTGCTGCAGTGCTATGGATATAAACCGTTTTCCGAAGACTATTCAGCTTCAACGATTGACCCACGAACGTATATTTGGTTGCGGCATTTTATTGAGGCGCATGTGCAGGCGAAGAAATCGTCAGGAACTGTCCCTGATATGAATTTGCCATGCACTTGGATACAAAGTCTTGATGAGGCTATAAAAATTGAAAATTCGGATTGCGGAGGGCACGTAACTCCACTTTATACAAATAATGTCGAAGGATCGGTTTGTGCCAATGTTTTATATGCTCTAGCAATTGCCATCAGATCAGCCAATTCACTCAACTGGTTTGACGAGAGGCTTCAGAAAATCTTCGACGACACGTCAAATATGATTGCCTGGTTGATTGAATCCGAAACGGTAAACAAGCGGCCCGATGTCGTTTTACTGTACTACCCAGACGTGGAAGTATTCTATTATTTCGTTGCGCGAATACTCAAGCAATTGAGATCGTTTGATGCAGAAACACTGTCTTTGTTTCCGGCTCTAGAAAATGCAAGGAATCGTCTGGACAAGGCGATGCGAAAGGCAACGATAATGCTCTTCGATCTTGCCAATTGTTCTGACGAGGAAGGTATAATATTTTGGGATGGTGTTTTAGGAAAAGGTAGAGATAGATTGTTCATTACTGCAACGTGTATGAATGCACTTCTTGACGCATGGACAGTTAAAAATTTAGATGGTCAATTTCAGTTCTTGCCTGATGCGCCTGAAGAATTGCAGAAATATCTCAAACGTGCATCAAATTTCTTGTGTATGCATGCAACTTCCGAAAAATACTCCTTCAACAATGCAGTATTTTCAGCTAGTGCAAAGTCAATATGGTCTTATCCTGAGCGATACCCGTGCAATACATTTAAATTTACGGATGGGACAGATTTTGACCCTGATTCAATGTCCTACGATCAGCTTATGGATTCTATCGATAGCACGAGGCAGTGTGTTTTGGGTGTCACTGGCTTTGTGTCGGACCAGGATTATCAGACAATGCTTTCAAATAAGCAGTTTGGATTGGAGCAGGCAATCGAAATGCATCCTTACACCAAAATATCATATTGGTCAGTTGAGGATGCTACGAGAAGCATGATTATATTGGCGCTTGCGAAGTACCGACTATGTCATGGTTAACTTACTTTACTATGCTTTGCCGTGTACTCTGCTAAGGAGCCGACCATCTTGTCTTTTGTAGACGACTTTTCCGTCATTTTTTGGTCCCACTCATCCAGAGGTTGGTTATGGCTAAAGCAAGAGATTTCTATCAAATGCCTGACGGATCGTACAGGGAGTGTGACTGTCAAATTGGCCGGCGTCATTAGGCGCAATCGGACTCGTCGGCTACACTAGCCATACTTCGCCGCGAAGGGGATGGTACGGAATTGGTACAATTCTGATGCTTGCCCTATCTAATCCTTCGCTTGAACGTCGGCGGGGACGCGGGAACCAGCGCAAGGCTGGCGAACTATAGCCCTGCGGCGCGCCTTTCTGGTGCTTGGCATCCACCTGTTTATCGTCTGGCCCCGGCCAACCACAATTCACGAATCGGTATCTATCGTCATGGCAGTCATTACCCTGTCCGATGCGCAGCTCGCATTCGGCCACGTCGCACTTCTCAATCACACTGAATTTTCCCTCGAGAACGGGGAGCGGGTGGGCCTGATCGGCCGCAACGGCACCGGCAAGTCTTCGTTGCTGAAAATTATCGCGGGTCGTTTCAAGCTCGACGATGGCCTACTGGTGCTGCAACAGGGCTTGCGCACGGCCTATGTCGAGCAGGAACCTTCGTTCGATCCTGAGCTGACCGTGTTCGACGCGGTTTCCAATGCTTTGGGCGAGACGCGCCGGTTGCTTGATGAGTACGAGAAGCTGGCCGGATCTTTCGGCGCCGGCAACGACGACGAATTGCTGGAGCGGATGCACCAGTTGCAGTCCCGGCTCGACGCCACTGATGCGTGGACCGCGCCGCAACGGGTTGAGAACATGATCGAGCGCTTGCGACTGGACAAGGACGCCCTCCTGGGCTCGCTGTCGGGCGGCACGCAAAAGAGGGTGGCGCTGGCCTGCGCGCTGGTGAATGCGCCGGATGTGCTGCTGCTCGACGAGCCGACCAACCATCTTGATTTCGATTCCATCATCTGGCTGGAAAACCTGTTGCGCGAATATCGCGGCTCGGTATTGTTCATTACCCATGACCGCAGCTTTCTCGACAACGTCGCCACCCGCATTGTCGAACTCGACCGCGGACGGCTGCTGTCCTTTCCCGGCAATTTCAGCGCCTATCAGGTGCGCAAGGCCGACCTGCTGGCGGTCGAGGCGACCGAGTTCGCGAAGTTCGACAAATTCCTGGCGCAGGAAGAGGTGTGGATCAGGAAAGGCGTCCAGGCACGCCGCACACGTAACGAAGGCCGGGTCAAGCGCCTGGAGGACTTGCGCGTGGCGCGCAGCCAGCGGCGGGACCGGCAGGGTCAGGTCAAGCTCGACATCTCTATGGCCGAAAAGTCCGGCAAGATCGTGGTCGAGATGGTCGAGGTCAGCAAGAGCTTTGGCGCGAAAAAAATTGTCGACAACTTCAGCGCGACGATCATGCGCGGCGACAAAGTCGGCCTGATCGGGCCCAACGGCGCCGGCAAATCGACGCTGCTGAAACTGATGCTGGGCGAGTTGACGCCCGACACCGGTACAGTGCGGCAGGGCACCCGGCTGGAAGTCGCCTATTTCGACCAGATGCGGGCGCAGTTGAGCGAAGATGCAACGCTGGCCGAGACCATTGCACCGGGCAGCGACTGGGTCGAGATCAACGGCCAGCGCAAGCACGTAATGTCCTACCTGGATGAGTTCCTGTTCTCGCCCGAGCGGGCGCGTTCGCCGGTCAAATCGCTGTCCGGCGGCGAGCGCAACCGGCTGTTGCTGGCGCGCCTGTTTGCCAAGCCAGCCAATGTCCTGGTGCTGGACGAACCGACCAACGACCTCGATATCGAGACGCTGGAATTGCTGGAGGTCTTGCTCGAAGAGTTCAGTGGCACGGTATTCCTGGTCAGCCATGACCGCGCGTTCCTCGACAACGTCGTCACGCAGGTGTTCGTTGCCGAGGGCGAAGGCAGTTGGCGCGAATATGTCGGCGGCTACAGCGATTGGGAACGCATGCGTCCGGCGCAAATCGAGCTCGCCGCCAAAGCGGCCCGGCAAGAGCAAAAGCCATCGGCGGCAGCAGCGCCAGTGGCAGCGGCTGGCGCTGGCCGGCAAAAGAAGCTCAGTTACCGCGAACAGCGCGACCTGGAAGAATTGCCGAAATTGATCGCCGGGCTTGAAGCAGAACAAAAATCCATAACAGTGCGGCTGGCGGATGCCGAGCTTTACAAGAGCCAACCGGATGAAGTGCAGCGCTTGAACCAGCGTTTTGCCGAAATCGACACCTTGCTGATGCACAACCTCGAAAAGTGGGAAGCAATCGAAGCGCGGGCAAAAGGCTGATCCACCAGCCTCCTCGTTGCCGGTACTAGTTCATGCGCCCGGCGGCGCGCTCCAGTTCAGGCAGTCGCTGGCGCAACGCCGGTCCGTCGGGTGCGTCCGGGCGGGCCTGGAGATAGGCCCGCAGGTCGCGCAGCGCTGCTTGCGGGCATTCAAGCTCCGCATAGGTCAGGCCGCGATCCCGTAGTTCCTCCATCTCGTCGGGCAGCAAAATCACCAGGCGTTCCTGGACTTTCAGCAGGTTGCGCCAGTCCGGCGTGCTGGCGTGCAGCGATTTCAGGTTGCGCAGCATGCGCGCCAGGATGTGCCTGGGCTGGGCTTCACGCAGATACAGCGCCAGCGGCAGTTGTGCCGGTTGCGCACCCTGCTCGATGTAGGGCTCCAGCCTTTCCTCCAGGTCTTCACGCGACAGGCTGGCGCCATTGAACGGGTCAAGGATGATATCGCCCGAGCTGACTGATAATTTCATCAGGAAATGGCCGGGAAAGGAAATGCCCCTGACCTCCAGTCCGATCTGCTGCGCCAGCTCCATGTAGAGCACTGCCAGCGAGATCGGTATGCCCCGGCGGCTTGTCAGGACCCGGTGCAGGTAACTGTTGTCCGGTGCGTAGTAGTCGTTGATGTTTCCGGCGAAACCGAGTTCGCGGTAGAAGAAATGGTTCAGCAGCCGCAGCTTCTGGACGGACGAGGCATCGGCAGGAAACCGCCGCTGCAGGCGTTGCGCCATCAGGTCCATTTCCATTTGCAGCGCCGTCATGTCCAGCGCCGGATCGGCATCCTGGGCAATGGACAGCGCCGCCTCGAACAGCGGGATCGAGTCGTCCTGCTGGACCAGCGACGCAAAGTACTCAATCGGTGTCAGCGTCATATGCGTTTCATCATATCGCGCGACTGCCGGCAAATAAAGCCGCAGGCCGGGAAGCGTTGGCCAGATTGAGCGATATCAGTCCGAGGAACGCTTGAAATCCCTGAAGCGAAAGCCCATCAGCAGCAAGGCAATGAAATATGTTGCACCGGCGGCAATCATGATCCCGGCAAGGTAGGCAATACGGGTGAGCGGCTGGGCATGCAGTGCGATCCAGTCGAATTGCGCCGCCGCGGCGGCGGCCACACCGGCCATCAGGAAAGTCGCACCGGCCATCCGCAGCAGGAACATGCGCCAACCCGGCTGCGGTCGATAGATTTCCTTGCGGCGCAGTCCCGCGTAAAGAAAGCCGGCGTTCAGGCAAGCCCCCAATCCGATCGACAGGGCAAGTCCGGCATGCGCGATGAAGGGCACGAAAATCAGGTTCATCACTTGTGTGGCGATCAGGACCCCGACCGCGATCTTGACCGGCGTGCGGATATCCTGCCGGGCGTAAAAACCGGGCGCCAGTATCTTGACCAGGATCAGCCCGATCAGGCCAAACCCGTAGGCGACCAAGGCGCGGCTGGTCATGACGACCGACTGCGCATCGAATTTGCCATAGTGGAACAGCGTGCTGGTGATCGGCTCGGCCAGCACCGCCAGCGCCACACCCGCCGGCAGCGCCAGCAGGAACGTGATGCGCAAGCCCCAGTCCAGCAGGCCGGAGTATTCGACCGTATCGCCCAGCGAATGCGCTTTCGACAAGCTGGGCAACAGGATGGTGCCGAGCGCCACGCCAAGCAGTCCGGTAGGCAGTTCCATCAGCCGGTCGGCATAGGACAGCCACGAAACACTGCCCTGTTGCAGGTGGGAAGCGATGTTCGAATTGATGATCAGGCTGATCTGGGCGACCGAGACGGCAAAGGTTGCGGGCAGCATCTGGCGCAACACGCGCCGCACGCCGGGATAGGCGAATGCGGTTCCCAGCCGGAACGACAAGCGCGGCAGCATGCCAACCCGGCGCAGCGCCGGCAACTGGATCGCCACCTGCAGCACGCCGCCGACCAGCACGGCAATTGCCAGCGCATAGATCGGTTGCGACAGGTGGGGCGCCAGGAACAGGGCTGCCACGATGAAGGAAAGGTTCAGCAGCACCGGCGTGAATGCCGGTATCCGGAATTCACGCCAGGTATTGAGGATGCCCCCGGCAAGCGCGACAAATGACATGAAGGCAATGTAGGGGAACATGATCCGCGTCATATTGACGGAGGCTTCGAAGGCCAGCGGATCCGACTTCAACCCGCTTGCCATCAGGAATACCACCACCGGCGCGGTGGCGATGCCGACCAGGGCGGTCAGGAACAAGGTCCAGACCAGTACCGTGGCCACATGATCGACCAATTCCTTGGTTGCCTGTTCGCCGCGCTGATTCTTGAATTCAGCCAGGATCGGCACAAAAGCCTGCGAAAACGCACCCTCCGCGAACAGCCGCCGCAGCAGGTTGGGAATGCGAAAGGCGATGAAGAAAGCGTCGGTATAAGCCGAAGCGCCGAATGCACGGGCGATCAGCACCTCGCGAATCAATCCGGTGATCCGGGACAGCATGGTCATGCCGGAGATCGTGATGAGGGTCTTGTGCAAATTCATGGTCGCCAATTATAGCGGCAGGGGTGGGCGCGGACCGGGAAAGCAGGGTGTAATGGCGCAAGGAAAGCCCGGCGCTTGATCCGGGACGGAAAGCGGGCTATACTCCGTCGCTTCACAGAATTTCGGCCGGCGGGTGGCATTTCCTGCGGCTTCCCGACTACGTACCAGGATATTTAATGGCAAATACAGCACAAGCGCGCAAGCGCGCCCGCCAGGCGGTCAAGCAGAACGCCCATAATTCAGCACAGCGTTCGGCGCTTCGTACTGCAATCAAGGCAGTCCGCAAGGCAATCGTCGGTGGCGACAAGGCAGCGGCAACGCTGGTGTTCCAGTCGTCGATCTCGACCATCGATCGCATCGCCGACAAGAAGCTCATTCACAAGAACAAGGCTGCTCGCCACAAGAGCCGTCTGTCAGCAGCGCTGAAAGCGCTGGCTTGACACGCGCCTGGCCGGCCCGGTAAATAAGGGTCGGGCAGTAAAAACAGCTCGCCGGCATTGCCGTGCGGGCTGTTTTCGTTTTGATCGGGATTTCGTTTCAGGCGGGATTGCCCGGATCGCCGGCGCTGCGGCTGAGGGTCTGCGCTATCGGACTGGATTCAGCCCGCAATGGCAGGCTGCACCGATGCGGCCCTGCTGGCCGGCATTCATCGAATTCCGACGATCTCCGTGCCCGGCTTGATATTCTTTTGCCTGAACCAGCCCAGGTTCATCTCCAGCGCATAGCGCGCGGGTTGCTGCGCGCAGTGTGAATCGAGTCGCTGCGGCGCCATGTCTTCAATATTGATGATGCGCGCCTTCTCGTCCAGGAAGGCGACCGAGAGTGGAATATAGGTATTTTTCATCCACATGCAGATCTTCTGGGGCTCGTCGAATACGAACAGCATCCCTTCGTTTGCCCCCATTTTTTTCCGGAACATCAGGCCCTGTGCCCGATCTTCGTTGCGTGCGGCGACTTCAGCGCGCACCACATGCATGCCCGCACTGAGCTCGACGATCGGAAGGCGGCTTTCCGCGCTTGCGGCGGCGGCGGCCAGACAGAGCAGCAATGCCATGCTGCGTTGCAGTAATGATGATTTCATGAGCGGGCTCGGGATTAGCGCAGCGTGAATGCAAGCAGGAGTGTAAACAAAAAAAGGCAGGGGAATCCCCTGCCTTTTAAGGGTCTGAATCGAATTACTTCGATGCAGCAGCCGAAGCCGAAGCTTTCTTCTCAGCTTTTTTCTCAACTTTCTTTTCTGCTTTCTTAGGAGCCGAAGCGGAAGCCGAAGCAGCA
>NZ_JAUSNH010000086.1 GCF_030645335.1 Lacisediminimonas sp.
GGTTTGGTCAGGTAATCGTCTGCGCCCAGGTCCAGTCCGCGCACCCGGTCGGCCAGCGCGTCTTGCGCCGTCAGGATCAAGACGGGGACGCGCGACTTGCGGTCGCGCAGCCGGCGCAGGATCTCGAAACCGTCCATCCCGGGCAGGCCGATGTCCAGAATCACCAGGTCATAGGTGTGGAAGGACAGCGCCTCGTCGGCGCGCTTGCCGTCGGCGACCCGGTCTACCGCATAGGCTGTTTGAGCGAATGCGCGGCCGAGTGCATCGGCCAGGGTTTCGTCGTCTTCGACAATCAGAATTCGCATCGATGTTCCTGGAGGTGGCAGTGCGGATTTTTTGAGTTGGTCGAGTTTAACCGACCCGGCGACCAGCGGGACAGGCGCCAAGAATCCGCAGCGCGAGGGCGTGCGAGCAAAGCGAGTGGACAGGATCTCTATGGAAAACCGGCCGATGGCTGGCCAGATGGCGTGGAAGGCGGGCTTCCGGCTTGCAGCAAGGGCGGCCATCGGCAAGTTGCCGAAGCCTGCGGGAACACTAGCGACTCCCGACTGGGGCGCCGGCGTCGCGCCCCAGTCTTTCGGTGTATCCGGTGCGTCTTTTCTTCCGGGAAGATAGCAAGCTATCAGTGCGTGGCCATCGCTGGCCGGTCGGTGGAAGGGGAGCCTTCCTTGAACAATTGCATCAGTTGCCCACGAAGTTCTTTCGTGTCTTCATGCTGGTGGACGGCGACGGCATGTTGCACCGCTGCCTCCAGCAGTTCCTGGTCGCTGTCGGCGCTGATGGCGACAGTACAGTTCTGTTCGCTGGGAAATTCGCGACAGTCAATATATTTCCTGCTCATCATGGTCTCCTGCATGCTCCTGACGGGGCGTTTGAACGACGCCAAAAAAATAGCGCCGTCAGAAAAATATAGTCAATCGCCGCATCGCTTTCAAGGCGCATGCAATGGAGCGGGTGAAGGGGATCGAACCCTCGTCTAGAGCTTGGGAAGCTTTCGTTCTACCATTGAACTACACCCGCATCATCATGGATTATAGCGAGGAAAATGCCCCCGGCATCAGGCCAGCCTCTGAAGCCATCGCCATGGCCCCCCGCTGGCTGACCCGCAGCCGGGCCGGACGAGGGGCATGCGTTTTTTCCTCGTGGTCCGAACGGCCCGAAAAATGATGCCGTTTGCGTATGGCCAATCCGTCACTCGCCGGCCAGTAAACCCGCGAAGCACGCTGAAAAGCAGGTATATTGTTGCTCTACATAAACATGTCCTGATGAGCGGCCGAGCCGATGCCGCCCTTGCAGTGCGACGAGATGAAAAACAAGCGCAGGAACTATCGCGGTATCGCCTACATGGTCGCCGCTGGCGTATTGCTTCTGGCAGGCGTGGCAGACTTTTTCCAGCACGTCAGTCAGTTCCGGTCGCAGGCAGAACTCACCTTCCTTGGCCGTGCCGAACTGCTTGGCAAGTTCGTCGCATTGCACCGTAACCAGGTTGATGCGATGCGCAACCAGATGGTCGAGCACTACCGATCGCCGTCCGCTGAAAATGTCCATCCGCTAAAGGCAAAAAAAACCAGGTCGCCGGAAAACTGGGAGCTCGTCGCTGCCAGCGGTTTGCTTGTGGGTTCACTGGCCGGAAGCGGGCAACTGCCCTTGACGGATCAGCAACGGCGGGAGGTGAACGCCGCCGTGTCCATGGATAGCCAGATAGGCGCTACGCTGGCGGGCGACGCCGACGTGACTTCCATGCACTACGTGTCGGCCACGGATTTCATTTATGCGGCGCCCTCTTCTAAAATCGACGGTTTCCGATTCATGAAAGAGTTTTACCAGCGCCCATCCTGGACTCAATCCCTGCCCGCATCCAATCCCTCGCGCAACATCACCATGAATGGTCCCTACCAGGGCCACACCGGGCACGGACCGATCATCACGATCGCCAAGCCCGTGTATGACGGCGACCGATTCCTTGGCGTCGTGGCGCTGGACCTGAATCTCGCCATGCTGCAGCGATTGGCCGGTTTTGGCGAGAGTGTCGGCGAGACCATGTTGGTCAGTGAGGACTACCGGGTGCTGGTGCGGGATGGTGCATTCGATCCGGAGCTGCGGATGCAGCCGCCGCTAAGTCCAAAATCCGCCGAGTGGCTGCTTGACAAGAACAATGACGCGTGGCTCAGCAGGCCGATAGTCAAGGATGAGTTCTGGCTGGTGCATCGCGTCAAATCCGGCGAGTTGTATTGGGCCGCCGCACGGGACACCGTGACGACATGGCTGATGATCCTGATGCTTTTCCTGATTGCAGCATCGTCACTGGCGCGCGCACGGTTGGCCCGTGACTTGCGCCATAGCCAGAAAGTGTATCGCCTCATTACCGAAAACATTGATGACGTGATCTGGCTGATGGAGTTGCCGAGCCGGCATTTCAGTTATGTCAGCCCATCGGTGCGGCGGATGTTCGGCTGGCGATCCGAGCAGATCATGGATCGGGCAATGGCTGCCACCCTGGATCCCGACATGTATGAAAAGGGACACGCAGGCCTGGTCAAGTACCTGGATCGCATCAAGGCCGGTGACCTGGATGCCCGTCATATCACGCTGGAGCTCGATGTGCGTCACAAGGATGGGCACACAATTCCGATTGAACTGGTTGCAACGATACTGCTGAACCAGGACGGGGAGCCATGCCAGATGCTGGGTATCACACGCGACATCAGCGAACGCGCAAAGGTCGGCAAGCTCAAGAGCGAATTCATTTCGACCGTCAGCCACGAACTGCGCACGCCACTGACTTCAATCCGCGGGGCGCTCGGATTGCTTGCCGCCGGCGCCGTCGGTGAAATGCCCGTCAAGGCCAAGGCGTTGGTCGAGATTGCCCACAAGAACAGCGAGCGCCTGATCTTTCTGGTCAACGATATCCTGGACATGGAAAAGAGCGAGGCCGGCGAGATGTCCTTTGATATGCGGCCGGTCGACCTGGGCTTGCTGCTGCCGCAAGCGCTGGAGAGCAACCGCGCATATGCCGACCAGTTCAACGTGCACTATGAACTCATTGGCGCCGCCGGCGGGATGATGCTTCGGGTCGACCAGAACCGCCTGCTCCAGGTACTGGCAAACCTGTTGTCGAACGCGGTCAAGTTCTCGCCTGCTGGCGGGCTTGTTTCAGTCGTCGCTGCGCGGCGCGACGGACAGATACGGGTGGCGGTGCGCAACGGCGGGCCAGGCATTCCAGCCGAGTTCAAAGGCAGGATTTTCCAGAAATTTGCGCAGGCTGATTCGTCCGATACCCGCGGCAAGGGAGGCACCGGCCTGGGGCTGGCAATCTCGATGCAGCTTGTTGAAAAAATGGGCGGTACCATTGGTTTCGAATCGGAGCCTGATGTGATGACCGAGTTCTTTTTCGAATTTCCGGAGTGGACCCAGCCGCAACCGCAAGCATGATGCCTGCCCTGTACGCCCAGAGGCTGGCGCATCAGCACTGGTTACCGGTTCTGCGCAGTTTCCTCCACATATTGAACAAAAGACGATTCCATGGATCAAGCTTTAAAACGCATCCTGTACGTTGAAGACGATGCAGATATCCAGACGGTGGCGCGAATGGCGCTTGAATTGGTTGGCGGGTTTGAGCTGGAAGTATGCAGTTCAGGAGATGAGGCAATCGAAAAAATCGCCGCATTCAAGCCCCAGTTGATTTTGCTTGACGTGATGATGCCGGGCATGGATGGGCCGACCACGCTTGCCAGGCTGCGCGCGTTGCCGGCTTACTCAGCAACGCCGGTCGTGTTCATGACGGCCAAGGTGCAGCAATCCGAAATAGAGGGTTACAAGAACCTCGGCGCAGTCGACGTGATTCCAAAACCATTCGATCCAATGACCCTGTCGGCGCAAGTAGTGGAAATATGGGAGCGAGGCCAGCATGGATGAGTGCGATCTGTTGGCACAAATGAAGCTGCTCCATGACAGCTACGCCGAAAAACTGCCCGGGAAACTGGCGGAAATCGAACGCATGTGGGAAGCGATGGCCAACGTGGCCTGGGGCGGTGCAGCATTCGAAGAATTGCTGCGCGCGCTGCACAGCCTGGCCGGGTCCGGCAAGACCTTCGGTTTTCCCGGCGTGAGCGAGGCCGCCCGCGCTGCGGAACTCGCGCTGGCCGGGTTTGGCGCAGCGAACACCGCGCCAGGGGCAGAACAGCGCAGCCGGATCCAGGGCCTGATCCTCGGCTTGCGCGATTCGGTCAATCGCGTGTAAGACGCGCACATTGCCTGCACGAGACTACCGTTGCGGGCCGCGCCCTTGCATTGCATTGGTCATGCAACGGCGCGGGCGATTTCTCCCAGCGAAGTCAAGCCGCGCAGCGCCTTCTTGAATCCATCGTAGCGCAGGGTACGAAATCCTTGCTGGACGGCGATCGCCTGTATCTCGTCATAGCTGCGCCCGTTCATGATTGCCTCGCGAATCTGGGGCGTCACCTTCAGGAACTCATGCACACCGATGCGCCCGGCGTAGCCGGTTCCGCCGCACTGCTTGCAACCTGACGCGGCATGGAACAATGGCAAGGGTGCGCCATCGCGCCAGAAAAAATACTGACGCAATTCTTCCGGGTCCGGCTGATAGGAGACCTTGCAATGGTCGCACAGCCGCCGGACCAGGCGCTGGCTCAGGATGCCAATGACTGCCGGCGCGACAATATAACGCTCCACGCCCATGTCCACCAAGCGCGTGGTGGCTTGTATCGCGTCGTTGGTGTGCAAGGTTGCCAGCACCAGGTGGCCGGTCAGCGCGGCCTGCGTCGCGATGCGCGCAGTTTCGGTGTCGCGGATTTCGCCGACCAAGATGACGTCGGGATCCTGGCGCAATACCGATCGCAGGATTTCCTTGAAGCCGCGTCCGGATTTTTCATCGACCATCACTTGCGTCAAGGTCGGCACGACATATTCGATCGGGTCTTCGATGGTGACAATATTGATGTCACGCTGGTTGATGAAGTTCAGGCCGGCGTACAGCGTCGTGCTCTTGCCTGAACCGGTAGGCCCGGTGACAAACAGTATCCCCTGGGGGTTTTGCAGTGTCGCCTTGAACGGACGCAACACCTCAGGGGAGAAGTTGAGCCGGTCGAGGTCGAGCGCCGGGCTTCCGTGCAGCGACCCCAACAGGCGCAACACGATTTTTTCGCCGTGCATTGCCGGCAGGGAGGACACGCGCACGTCGAGGCTTTTGGCCGGAAGCGCGAAACTGAAGCGTCCGTCCTGCGGTTTGCGGCGCTCGG
>NZ_JAUSNH010000090.1 GCF_030645335.1 Lacisediminimonas sp.
GACCGTTGATGAATTGATCGAAATCATACCGGCACCGGATTTCCCTACGGGCGGCATCATTTACGGTGTGTCCGGCGTGCGCGACGGTTATCGCACCGGCCGCGGCCGCGTGGTGATCCGGGCGCGTGCCCACTTCGAGGACATGGAGAAGGGCGTCCGCCAGGCCATCATCGTCGATGAACTTCCCTATCAGGTGAACAAGGCTCAGTTGCTCATCCGCATCGGCGAGCTGGTGCGCGAGAAGCGGCTGGAAGGCATCTCGGAGATCCGCGACGAATCGGACAAGTCCGGCATGCGCGTCGTGATCGAATTGAAGCGCGGCGAAGTGCCCGAGGTCGTGCTCAATAATCTGTACAAGCAGACCCAGTTGCAGGACACGTTCGGCATGAACATGGTGGCGCTGGTCGATGGACAGCCCCGTTTGCTGAACCTCAAGCAGATGCTCGACAGCTTCCTGTCGCACCGCCGCGAAGTCGTGACGCGCCGTACCGTGTTCGAGCTGCGCAAGGCGCGCGAGCGCGGCCATGTGCTGGAAGGCCTGGCCGTGGCGCTGGCCAATATCGATGATTTCATTGCCATCATCAAGGCGGCGCCGACGCCGCCGGTTGCAAAATCGGAACTGATGGCGCGGGCATGGGATTCATCGGTGGTGCGCGACATGCTTTCCCGCACCGGTGCGGACAATGCAGGCGGCATCGATGCCTTCCGTCCGGACAACCTGCCCAAGCATTACGGCATGCAGGGCGATGGCCTGTACAAGCTGTCAGACGACCAGGCCCAGGAAATCCTGCAGATGCGCCTGCAACGCCTGACCGGCCTGGAGCAGGACAAGATCGTCAATGAATACCAGGAAGTGATGACGCAGATCGCCGACCTGCTCGACATCCTGGCCAATCCGCAGCGTGTGAAGACCATCATTTCCGACGAACTGACGGCAGTGCGCGCTGAATACGGCGATGGCGTCAAGGATCCACGTCGTTCATATATTGAAATGAATGCGACCGACCTCGGCACCGAAGACCTGATCACACCGCAAGACATGGTGGTGACCCTGTCGCACACCGGTTACATGAAGTCGCAGCCGGTTTCCGAATATCGCGCGCAAAAGCGCGGCGGACGCGGCAAGCAGGCCATGGCAACCAAGGAAGACGACTGGATCGACCAGTTGTTCATTGCCAATACCCACGACTACATATTGTGCTTTTCCAACCGCGGCCGGCTTTACTGGCTGAAGGTCTGGGAAGTGCCGCAGGGTTCGCGCAATTCGCGGGGCAGGCCGATCGTCAATATGTTCCCGTTGCAGGACGGCGAGAAGATCACGGTGGTGTTGCCGCTGTCCGGCGAGAACCGGGTATTCCCTGAAGACCGCTACGTCTTCATGTCGACCAGCCTGGGTACGGTCAAGAAGACACCGCTGTCGGACTTCAGCAATCCGCGCAAGGCGGGCATCATTGCGGTGGATCTCGACGACGGCGATTTCCTGATCGGCGCCGCACTCACCGATGGCAAGCACGACGTGATGCTGTTCTCGGACTCCGGCAAGGCAGTGCGCTTCGACGAGAACGATGTGCGTCCGATGGGTCGTACCGCGCGCGGTGTGCGCGGCATGAACCTGGAAGAAGGGCAGCAAGTGATCGCGCTGCTGGTCGCTGAAAACGAGCAGCAGTCGGTGCTGACGGCGACCGAAAACGGCTATGGCAAGCGCACCCCGATTACCGAGTACACGCGCCATGGCCGCGGCACCAAGGGAATGATTGCCATCCAGACCAGCGAACGCAATGGTCGTGTGGTGGCCGCTACCCTGGTGGAGCCAAGCGACGAAATCATGCTGATCACCACCGGCGGCGTACTGATCCGCACGCGGGTATCGGAAATACGCGAAATGGGACGGGCAACGCAGGGCGTGACCCTGATTGCCGTGGAAGACGGTACCCGCCTGTCCGGTCTGCAGCGCATCGTCGAGACCGATGTTGAAGAAGAAACCGGCAACGACGACGATGTAGTCGCCTGAAGACCGGCAGGGGAATCATGAGCGAAGAACTACTAAAGCCGCTGCGCGAGCAGATTGACGCGCTCGACCGGCAATTGCTGGAGTTGCTGAACCAGCGGGCCCGGGTTGCGCAGCAGGTAGGGCACGTCAAGGCGCTGACAGACGCGCCGGTGTTCCGGCCGGAACGCGAGGCTCAGGTATTGCGCAATGCGGCCGCGCGCAATCCCGGTCCTTTGCACGACGGTGATGTGCAGACGATATTCCGCGAGGTGATGTCGGCTTGCCGGGCGCTGGAAAAGCGGGTTACGGTCGCTTTCCTCGGCCCTGCCGGCACGTATAGCGAACAGGCAGTGTTCCGCCAGTTCGGGCAAGCGGTCGATGCCGTGCCCTGCGTGTCGATCGATGAAGTATTCCGAGCCACCGAGGCGGGGACCGCTGAATTTGGCGTGGTGCCGGTGGAAAATTCCAACGAGGGTGCAGTCAACCGCACGCTGGATCTGTTGCTGCAGACCACCTTGACCATCAGCGGCGAAATTTCACTGCCTGTGCATCACAGCTTGATGACCCGCAGCGGAACGATGGACGGCGTGCAACGCATCTGCTCGCATTCGCAATCGCTGGCGCAATGCCAGAACTGGCTGAACCAGAACTATCCGCAGATACAACGGCAATCGGTGGCGTCCAACGGCGAGGCGGCGCGCATGGCGGCCGAGGAGCCAGGCACGGCGGCCATTGCCGGCGAAAGTGCCGGCAGCCGTTACGGATTGCAGGTGGTGCGCTCGCACATCCAGGACGATCCGCACAACCGCACGCGTTTTGCGGTGATTGGCCGCCAGCAGTCGGCAGCCAGCGGCAATGACCATACGTCGGTGGTGCTGTCGGTGCCGAACAAGGCGGGTGCGGTGCATGCGTTGCTGGCGCCGCTTGCCAGCCACGGCGTGTCGATGACGCGCTTCGAGTCGCGCCCGGCCCGCACCGGCGCCTGGGAATATTACTTCTACGTCGACCTGGAAGGCCATGCCGACGACGAAAAGATGCGCCGCGCGCTGGCCGAACTCAAGCAGAACGCCGCTTTCTTCAAGTTGCTCGGTTCTTACCCGCTCGGCGTTTGACGGGCGGCGTCGCCAACCCGGATCCGAGCGCAAACCTTCAACGCAGACATCAACGCCAACGTCATTCCCCTTACCTTTCATTAGCCTGGTCCCATCATGTCCCAAGTATTCGGCCCCGATTACGTTCGCGCCATCGCTCCCTACCAGGGTGGCAAGCCTATTGCTGAAGTCGCGCGCGAATTTGGCCTGGATGTCGCGTCCATCGTCAAACTGGCTTCCAACGAAAATCCATTGGGCATGCCCGATTCAGCGCGCGCAGCCATGCAGCGCGCCATGGACGAGATTGGCCGCTATCCCGACTCCAATGGTTTTGAACTCAAGCGCGTGATCAGCAGCAAGTACGGCGTCCCGGACGACTGGATAACCTTGGGCAACGGCAGCAACGATATCCTCGAACTGGCGGCCCATGCGTTTGTGCAGCCGGGGCAGTCGGTGGTGTATTCGCAGTATTCATTCGCGGTCTATCCGCTGGCAACCCAGGCCGTGGGCGCGCGCGCCATCGTGGTGCCGGCGCGGCAGTTCGGGCATGACTTGCCGGCCATGGCAGCGGCAATCGCGCCGGATACGCGACTGGTATTCATTGCCAACCCGAACAATCCGACCGGCACTTTCATTCCCGCTGCGCAGATCCAGGATTTCCTGCAGCGGGTGCCGCCGCATGTGGTGGTGGTGCTGGATGAAGCCTATAACGAATACCTGGCGCCCGAACTGCAATACGACTCGGTCGCATGGGTGCGCCAGTATCCGAACCTGCTGGTGTCCCGCACGCTGTCCAAGGCTTACGGCCTGGCCGGATTGCGCATCGGCATGGGCATTGCCCAGCCGACGGTCACCGACTTGCTCAACCGCATCCGCCAGCCCTTCAATGTGAATTCGCTGGCACAGGCTGCGGCCGTGGCGGCATTGACCGATCTCGATTTCCTGGCGCGCAGCGCCGCGGTCAATGCGGCGGGTTATGCGCAGTTGACGGGGGCCTTGCGCGCAATGGATATCGAGTTTGTTCCCTCGTACGGCAACTTCATCCTGTTCCGGGCCGGCCCTGACGATGGCGCCGGCGCACGGGTGAACCTGGCGCTGTTGAAGCAGGGCGTGATCGTGCGGCCGGTCGGTAATTACGGCTTGCCGCAGTGGCTGCGCGTATCCATCGGCTTGCCCGAAGAGAATGCGGCGTTCCTGCTGGCGTTGAAGGTGGCGCTTGGGGCGCAATCGCAAACTTCGCACCCTGCGCAAGCCAAGCAAAAATCCTGACGAAAGGTCGTAACCGTGCTCGACAAGATCGCAATTTTTGGCGTCGGCCTGATCGGTGGTTCGTTCGCGCTCGCGCTGCGGCAGGCGGGTGCGGTGCGGCATGTGGTCGGCGTCGGACGCCGCCGCGCATCGCTGGAGCGCGCGCTGGTGCTGGGCATCATCGACGAGATTGCAAGTTCGGTGGCCGATGCGGTGGCCGGTGCGGACCTGGTTTTGCTGGCGGCGCCGGTGGCCCAGACCGAAAACATCCTGCGCGAGATTGCGCCGGTCCTTGGTGCGTCCACGGTCGTCACTGACGCCGGCAGCACCAAGTCCGATGTGGTGGCGGCAGCACGCAGGGCGCTGGGCAGCAAAATCGCCCAGTTCATTCCGGGGCACCCGATTGCCGGGCGCGAAATGAACGGGCCGGATGCCGCGCTGGCGCAACTCTACGCCGGCAAGAAAGTGGTCATAGCGGCCTTGCTTGAAAACACAGATGAGCATATCGAACGGGTCGCCGCTGCCTGGCGCTGCTGTGGCGCGACGATTTACCGCTTGAGCCCCGAGCGCCACGACCAGGTGTTCGCCGCAGTCAGTCACCTGCCGCATTTGCTGGCCTATGCGCTGGTGGACGATATCGCGCGCAAGCCCAATGCAGACCTGCTGTTCCAGTACGCGGCCAGCGGCTTTCGCGATTTCACCCGCATTGCCGGCTCGTCGCCCGAGATGTGGCGCGACATTACGCTGGCCAACCGGGACGCCATGCTGGTCGAACTCGACGCTTACATCGCCCAGTTGCAACGGATGCGCGCCATGATAGCCACCGACGACGGCGCCGCACTGGAGGCGGTGTACGCCAACGCCAGGCACGCGCGCGAAAACTGGATTAGCGCAATTGAATCCGGCGACAAGGCACAAGCGGCTGCGCCGGCAACCAACACACCGCAAGGCGCCCAGCAATGAAACATTATCCGCACCACCTGGACCTGTTGCCTGCGGCCAGTGCCTCAGGCACGGTGCGCCTGCCTGGCTCCAAGAGCATCTCCAACCGTATCTTGTTGTTGTCCGCACTGGCCGAAGGGACGACGCAGGTACGCGACTTGCTGGCGTCCGATGACACCAGCGTAATGCTGATGGCGCTGCAAAAGCTCGGCCTGCAATGGAAGCAGGAAGGCGACAGCCAGAACTACACGGTTCACGGCGCCAATGCGAATTTCCCGGTGCATCAGGCTGACCTGTTCCTGGGCAATGCTGGTACTGCAGTGCGGCCGCTGACGGCGGCGCTGGCGGCCATCGGCGGCGACTATACGGTGCATGGCGTGGCGCGCATGCATGAGCGGCCGATCGGCGACCTGGTCGATGCGCTGAACGCCGTGGGCGCCCGCATCGACTACACCGGCCAGCCCGGCTTTCCGCCCTTGCACATCCAGCGCGGCCGTATCCATGCCGAGCGCATGCAAGTGCGCGGCAACGTATCGAGCCAGTTCCTGACTGCGCTGCTGATGGCGGCCCCGCTGATTGCGCGCCACCAGGACCTGACCATCGAGGTGGTGGGCGAACTGATTTCCCGACCCTATATCGAAATCACCCTGAACCTGATCCAGCGCTTTGGCGTTGAGGTGCAGCGCGATGGCTGGCAGGCGTTTACCGTGCGTGCCGGCCAGCACTATGTGTCGCCGGGCGTGGTGCAGGTGGAGGGCGACGCCTCGTCGGCATCCTATTTCCTGGCGGCCGGCGCGATTGCCGGCGGGCCGGTCCGGGTCGAAGGTGTTGGCGCCGACAGTATCCAGGGCGACGTCCGTTTCATTGATGCGCTGCGGCAGATGGGCGTGACCATCGACAGCGGCGGCAACTGGATGGAAGCGCGATCCAACGGTGTGCTCAAGGCGATCGATGCCGATTGCAACCATATTCCGGATGCCGCCATGACCCTGGCCATTGCTGCCTTGTACGCCGATGGTCCCAGCATCCTGCGCAATATCGCCAGTTGGCGCGTCAAGGAAACCGACCGGCTGGCGGCGATGGCAACCGAACTGCGCAAGCTCGGCGCCGGTGTGGAAGAGGGGCACGACTACCTCAGGATCACCCCGCCGGAACAAATCCTGGCAGCCACCATCGACACCTACGACGACCACCGGATGGCAATGTGCTTCTCGCTGGCCTGCCTGGACGGCGCCGCCCGCCGCGGCGCGGCGATCCGGATCAACGACCCCAAGTGCGTTGCCAAGACTTTCCCCGATTATTTCCAGGCCTTTGCCGGCATCCTCCATCGCCCGGCTGCGCGGCAATAGGAATCAACAACAGTTATGGCTTCCAGCATTCCCGTCATTGCCATCGACGGCCCGACCGCATCCGGCAAAGGCACGGTCTCGCAGCGCGTGGCGCAACATCTTGGCTTTCACTACCTCGACTCGGGCGCCTTATACCGGCTGGCAGCGCTGTGTGCATTGCGGGCGGGTACGGACCTGGCGGACGAAGCCTCGGTCGCCGCGCTGGCCTCGGGCATGAAAATCCGCTTCGTGGATGGCCAGGTCCTGCTCGGCAGCGAGGATGTCAGCACGGCCATTCGTGCCGAAGAAGTCGGCAACAGCGCGTCCCGGATCGCGGCACATCCTGCGGTACGCACGGCCCTGGTTGCGCTGCAGCTCGGCTTTCGATGCGCGCCGGGACTGGTCGCCGATGGGCGCGACATGGGTACCGTGATCTTCCCCGATGCCGGACTGAAAGTATTCCTGACCGCAAGTGCGCAAGCCCGCGCGCAGAGGCGGTATAAGCAATTGATTGACAAGGGATTTCCTGCTAATATGCTCGACCTTCTGAAGGATTTGAACGAACGGGACGCGCGTGATTCAAACCGTGCTGCCTCGCCGCTCAGGCCGGCCGAAGGTGCGCACCTGCTGGACACTTCCGACATGACTGCAGAGCAGGCTGTTGCACAAGTGCTGGCCTGGCATGCAGCAAGTCGGTCCTTGTAGTTTTGTAGTTGTTTTAGATAGTCGTGTAGTGGAGCCTGTTGTCGCGCAAAGCGCCGGCAGGTGTTTGTTAACCCAACCCAGCATCTTCCGCATCCCGCGCCAGACTGGCTAACCCCCTTATCCCATATGTCAACTGTTGCTTCTTCCCCCACGTCCGCTCCTGGCATGGAAAGTTTTGCCGCCTTATTCGAGGAATCGCTGACCCGCCAGGACATGCGTTCCGGTGAAGTCATCTCGGCTGAAGTCGTTCGCATCGATCACAATTTCGTGATCGTCAACGCCGGCCTGAAGTCCGAAGCATTCATTCCCATCGAAGAATTCAAGAACGACAACGGTGAGACCGACGTCAACGTCGGCGATTTCATTTCCGTTGCGATCGAATCCCTGGAAAACGGTTTCGGCGACACTATCCTGTCGCGTGACAAGGCCAAGCGCCTGGCCTCGTGGCTGGCGCTGGAAAAAGCAATGGAATCCGGCGAGATCGTGTCCGGTACCGTCAATGGCAAGGTCAAGGGCGGCCTGACCGTCATGACCAACGGCATCCGTGCCTTCCTGCCGGGTTCGCTGGTCGATACCCGTCCGGTCAAGGACACGACTCCGTACGAAGGCAAGACGCTGGACTTCAAGGTCATCAAGCTGGATCGCAAGCGCAACAACGTTGTGCTGTCGCGCCGCGCAGTGGTCGAAGAGTCGATGGGCGAAGAGCGCGCCAAGCTGATGGAAACGCTGAAAGAAGGCACCATCGTCACCGGTATCGTCAAGAACATCACCGACTACGGCGCATTCGTCGACCTCGGTGGCATCGATGGCCTGCTGCACATCACCGACCTGGCATGGCGTCGTGTGCGTCACCCGTCGGAAGTGCTGTCGGTTGGCCAGGAAAT
>NZ_JAUSNH010000114.1 GCF_030645335.1 Lacisediminimonas sp.
CAGGACGGCGTGCGCGAGACAATGGCAAAGCCGCGCTACCTGTTCCGCTCCACCGACAACGAGTGCGAAGCGGTGATGGCGTCGCTGGTTGCGATCAAGCACTTCAAGGGCAAGTTCGCCACTGTCGCGGGCATCAACCCCGACTACTCTTACGGACGCAATAACTGGGCTGCCTTCCTGGCGCTGCTCAAGCGTTTTGGCATCAATGTCAAAGTGGTAGCCGAGCAGTGGCCAAAAGTCGGCACACTCGATCTGTCGTCCCACGTTGGCGCACTGAAGGCGGCCAAGCCGGACCTGATCTTCAGCTCGCTGCTGTTTGCCGACCTGCCAGTGTTCATGCAGACCGCATTTGGCGCCGGCCTGATGTCGGGCGGTACCAAGTTCGTGTTCCCTGCGGCCGGCTTCCAGCATACCTTGCTGAAGAAATCCTTTACGCCAGAGGGCATGGTCTTCGGTCATAACACGCTGTATTTCGACTTGCCGAATGCGTCGCCGATCCAGAAAGAGTTCGTCTCGATGTATGTGGATCGCTACAAGGATTACCCGCACTGGGAGGCTGATCGCGCTTACTTCGCCATGCAAGCCTACAAGGGCGGCGTCGAAAAGGCGGTCAAGGCCAAAGGCGGCGCATGGCCGAACATGGAAGAAGTGGCGGCTTCGATCGAAGGAATCAAGGTCGATTCCCTGGGCGGACCGGGCATGATGCGCACCGACCATATCGCCGAACAGACCTTCTACCAGGGCATCACCACGCACAATAACAAGTACGACTTCCCGACCCTGGGCGTGGTCGAAAAGAAATTCTCCGATCAGTTGCAAAAGCCGCCAGGAATGGATTTCTGGAAGTGGCTGGAGACGGCGAAAATTTCACTCTGAAACGCTTGACCGGGCTGGCCGCGCCGACCTTGTGTCGGTCGCCGGCCGGCTGTTTCGGATATAGCGAAGAATTCAATCAATGGGGTTATTTTGTCGACACTTCTCGATATTTTATTGAGCGGACTGTTCCATGCTGGCGTGCTGTTCCTGGTCGCCGGTGGATTGCAACTGGTGTTTGGCGTTCAAAAGATCGTCAACCTGGCTTGCGGCTCGTTCTATGCGTTGGGCGCCTATGCCGGCGTGACGGCGGTCACCTGGGCCATGGCCCAGGGCGTTCCGGGTTATTGGTTGCTGCCGCTTTTGCTCGGCTCCGGCTTGCTGCTGGGTGTCGTCGGACCGGTGATCGAGCGCGTACTGCGTTACGTCTATAACCGCGAGGAAGGCTTCCAGTTGCTGCTGACGTTTGCGCTGCTGCTCCTTTCGCAGGATATTTTCCGCTTCATCTGGGGCGCCACGCCCAAGACACTGGGCAACATGTCGCTGATCTATGGCCAGACGACCCTGGGCCCGACCTCGATACCGACCTACAAGATACTGGTGATCGTTGCCAGTATTGCGATTGCGATTGCGCTGGGCTGGCTGTTGCAGAAGACCAAATTCGGCCGCATCGTGCGCGCCACTGCCGAGAACCGCAACATGAGCGAGGCGGTGGGCATCAGCACCGGCCATGTGACGGTGATCGTGTTCACGCTGGGCACTATCCTGGGCACGGTCGGTGGCGCACTGGTGGTGCCAACCGCTGCCGCATCGCTCGACATGATGGTGGAGCTGGTGGTCGAAGCCTTCGCTGTGGTGGTGATCGGCGGCCTGGGCAGCATGCGCGGTGCGCTGGTCGGTGCGCTGGTGGTCGGCCTGATCCGATCGCTCGCGGTGTTCTTCTACGCCGAGCTGGAGATCCTGTCGATCTATCTGATCGTCATTGCGGTGCTCATTTTCAGACCAACCGGATTATTTGGGAAGCCAATCGAATGAGAAGCTACCGCGTTATTTTGCCCCTGGTGCTGCTGTGCCTGATCGCCGCACCGTTCCTGCTGCCGCCGTTTTATGTGGTGCTGATGTTGCCGGCGCTGGCCTACGGTGTGATCCTGCTCGGCTTCAACCTGCTGTTCGGTTACACCGGACTGATGTCCTTCGGCCATGCGTTGTTCGTGGCGCTGGGCGCTTACTCGGTCGCTTACATGACCGGGCGTTACGGCTTCAAGAGCATGGAGCTGGCGATCCTGACCGCTGTGGGCGTGAGCCTGCTGGTCGGCATTCCGGTGGGTATGCTGTGCGTGCGCTATGTGCGGATTTTCTTCGGCATGCTCACGCTCGCCTTTGGCATGCTGTTCCATTCCTTCCTGTTCAAGTTTTACGACCTGACCGGCGGTGATTCGGGCATTCCCATCATTCGTCCGCACTTGCTCGGGATGGAGTTTGCCAGCCTGGACAAGACCCAGTACCTGACCGGACCGTTTTACTTCTACAGCCTGGTCATTTTGCTGGTGCTCGGATTCATCATGTGGCGCATCGTGCATTCGCCGTTCGGGCTGCACCTGCGCTCGATCCGCGACAATCCGCGCAAGGCGGAGTACGTTGGCGTGCGCGTATATGGCTTTCGCCTGATGGCGTATGTGATCTCGGCGGTCTACGGCGCCATCGGCGGCGCTTTGCTGGCGATTCCGGTCGGGCTGGCCGATCCGGAGCTGGCGTACTGGACTCATTCGGGCAACCTGGTGTTCATGACCATTCTCGGCGGCTTTGGCAATTTCTTCGGGCCGATCCTGGGCGCGTTCGTATTCATCGGCCTGCAAAATGAAATGATGTCGCTGACCCAGTACTGGCGCTTTGCCATGGGCGTGATCCTGATCGTGATCGTGATTGTCTTGCCGCAGGGACTGATGGGCTTGCTGCTGAAACGTCGCAAGAGCGCCAGGCCAAGCACGCCTGACCAGGCCGCAGCCATGCCGCAGGTGAGCGCACAGAACGTCGCGACAGCGGCAAACTCCAAGCCAGAGGTGGAGCGATGAGTATCATTCTCGAAACCCGGAACGTCTCCAAGCATTATGGTGATTACCGGGCATTGCAGGAAGTCAGCCTGAGCTTTCGCGAAGGCGAGGTGGTGGCGATCGTCGGTCCGAACGGCGCCGGCAAAACAACGCTGGTCAATCTGCTGACCGGATTGCTCAAGCCAACGCATGGCGATGTGCTGTTCCGCGGCACCTCGATCGCGGGAGTCGGGCCGGTGCGCCTGGCCAAGCTGGGCATGGCGCGCGCGTTCCAGTTGGTCCATATCTTTCCGGAACTGACAGTGTCCGAGGCAATTGCCTCGGCCGTCATATCGCAACAGAACCGCAACCTGGATTTCTGGCGCAACGCCAGCACCATCGAGCCGGTGCGCCAGCGGGTGGAGGAGGTTGCCCGGATATTCGGTTTGCAAAACCGGCTTGACTGGCTGGCGTCCTATTTGTCGCAGGGCGAGAAAAAGCTGCTCGATATTGCGAGTGCCTTTGCACTCAATCCGCAGCTGATCCTGCTGGACGAGCCGACCAGCGGCATTTCCACTTCCGACAAGCGCCCACTGATGGATACCCTGATGGATGCGGCCAAGAAGGCCGGCATCAAGACCATGCTGCTGGTCGAGCACGACATGGACCTGGTCTCCGAATATTCAACCCGCATCATTGCCCTGACTGAAGGGCGGGTGCTGGCCGACCTGCCGCCCAAGGAATTTTTTGCCGACCCGCACCTGGCCGCCGCCATCGTCGGCAAGCCGCCGGTTGAACTTGGCGCTTGAGCCCTGAATCCTGAATCTTGAATCGCGAACCTATGCTAACCCTCAAGTCAGTCAACGTCGAAATACAGAACAGCACGATCCTGCGCGATATCAGCCTCGCGGTTTCGCCGGGCGAGCTGGTGTGCCTGGTGGGTCGCAACGGCGCCGGCAAGACCACGACATTTCGCAGCATCATGGGCTACGTGCAACCGAAGTCCGGCAGCATCGAATGGAAGGGTGAGTCGATCGTTGGCATGAAGACGCATCAGATTGCGCGCCGCGGGATCGCATTCTCGCCTGAAGAAAGCGAAGTGTTCGGCGACCTGACGGTTGCCGAGAACATCGCATTGCCGACCGACACGATCAAGACCGGGCGCTCGGCGCAGGAACGGATCGACCTGGCATACCATATTTTCCCGAAGCTGGAACGCTATCGCGAACGCAGCGGCACCCATCTTTCAGGCGGTGAACGCAAGATGCTGTCGATTGCGCGCGCCGTTGCGATGGATCCGCAATTGCTGTTGCTTGACGAGCCGTTCGAAGGCCTGTCACCGGCCGTGATCCCGACCATCAGCGAAGGGATCGCGTCCATCCGCAAGCTGGGGCGGGCAGTACTGATGGCCGAATCCAACGGCTATCACATCCCCGATTATGCGGACAAGGTGTACGTGATCGAGCGCGGCGAGATCGTGTTCGAGGGCAGCGTTGCCCAGGCGCGCAGCAACGACATGGTGAGCCGCATCATCGGCGCCTAGAACTGGATCACGGAACGGATTTCCAGCCCCTTTTTGAGCCGTTCCAGTCCGGTGTTGATGTCTTCCAGCCGGATCCGGCTGGTGACATATTCATCCAGCAGCAAGCGACCGTCCTGGTATGCCTTGACCAGGAACGGGAAATCTTTTGCAGGATCGGTCCCGCCATAGCTTGAGCGGACGATTTTCTTTTCGCCCATCAGGGATCCCCAGCGAAACGCCACCTCCTGGTTCACCGGGACCTTGCCGAGCCAGACCACCTGTCCGCCCGGTCGCACGATTTCCATGCTGGCGCGGAATGCGGCCTGGTTGCCGGCGGCTTCAAACACATAATCGGCGCCACGACCCGAGGTCAGCGCCGCATGGGCGGCGACCAGATCATCGTTGGCCAGCAAGGTATGGGTGGCGCCGAAGGTGCGTGCCAGCGCCAGCTTCACCGGGTCGCGGTCTATCGCGATGATGATGCCGGCAGCGGCCAGCTTGGCGCCCTGTATCGCCGACAGGCCGACCGCGCCGCAACCGATCACGCTGGCGCTGCTGCCGGCTTCCACTTTGGCGATATTGAGCGCCGCACCTACCCCCGTCATCACGCCGCAGCCGATCAGGCAGGCCAGGTCGAGCGGCATGGCGTCGGGAATGGCCACTGCGCAGTCTTCGGTCACTACCGCCATTTCGGCAAAGGTACCGGCATACATCAACTGATGCACCGGCTGCTCACCGAGGAACAAGCGCGGCTTGCCGTCAAAATGCAGCGAGCGGGCAGCGTTGTCGCGGTACTGCTGGCACAGGATCGGTTGATGCTTGTCGCAGTAAAAGCAATGGTTGCAGTGCGGGTTCCAGGAAATGATGACGTGGTCACCCACGGCTCGCTTGCGTACCGATTTGCCGACCCATTCGACGATGCCGGCGGCTTCATGGCCGGGCACCAGCGGAAACGGCGCCCCGAGTTGGCCTTCCACCGCTTCCAGGTCGGTATGGCACAAGGCGGTGGCAACGATGCGCACCAGCACATCGGCATCGCCCAGGTTAGCGGTATGCAATTGTTCAATCGCCAGCGCAGCGCCGGCATGGGTCAGGACAGCAGCGTTGAAGTTCACTGGACTTTTGCGCCCCTGAGCTTGTCGGTACCCTCGTCGTAACTGGCCACGCCCGTGCCCTTGTACAGGATGGCAGCGGTGCGCTCGGCAAACGCGGCATGCATGGCAACGAACGCGGGATCGAAATCGCGCATGGGTTGCGGTTCATGCTCGAAGGTGTTGAAGGTGTCGACCCCGCGTACCAGCGTGGCGCTGTCCGCGCCTTCGACCTGGCGCACCGAAGTCGGTATATAGCGGATCGCAAAACCGATCCGGCGCTTTGACGACGTATTGGGCGGCGAACCGTGGATCAGTCGTACATGGTGCAGCGACATTTCGCCCGGCTCCAGGTTGACCAGTACCGCTTGCGCCGGATCGACGTCGACGGCGACTTCCTGACCACGGGTGAGCAAGTTGTTTTCAGAGAAGGTATCGCGATGCGGAATCTGGTCCACCAGGTGCGTACCGGGAATCACCTGCATGGCGCCGTTGGACTCATTGCTCTCCGACAGCGCCACCCAGGCCGTCACCACATCCGGCCGCGACAGGCCCCAGTAGGTGGAATCCTGGTGCCAGGACACGAACTTGGCGTCATTGGCTTCCTTGATGAAAAAATTGGTCGTCCAGCACAGCAGGTTCTCGCCGTACAGGTCTTCGATGGCGTCGAGGATTTTTTCATGCCGCACCAGGTCGTTGAGGCTCTTGAACAGCAGGTGCGTCTTGTGGCGCAATGCGCCTTTTAGCGGGCCGCCGTTCTGGCTCTCATACTCCTCCAGGTTCTGTCGGATGGCGTTGGCTTGGGCGGCCGACATCACGCGGATCGGGGTGATGTAGCCTTGGGTTTTGTAGTGTTCCGTCTGTTCGGACGTCAGCAATTTAGACATGGGATTGGCCAAGGATTCGGGTTAGAGTGGCTCGCACAACTGAAATATCAGTAGTACATTACATACATCCTCGAAGCTAACGCCGCACTCTGGCCTTGTCAAGCACTAGACCCATCATGCCCTCATTGAACTTTCATCCGCCGCACCAGGCGGGCTGGCTGGACGCACCGCACCATCGACTCGCGCTGGGCGATTTCACGCTGGAGTCGGGGGCGGTGATCAAGGATTTTTCGGTGTCTTATGCCTTGCATGGCCACGCTGTGGATGGCACGCCGGACGCCAGCTTGCCGGTTGCTGTTGCGCTGTGCGCGATTGGCAGCGTGCATCATCGGCTGGATTTCCTGATCGGTGCGGATCGTGCGCTCGATCCGCGCCGGCATCGCATCTTTGCGATCGACGCCGTCGGTAACGGCCTGACGACGTCGCCTTCCAACAGCAGCCATCAAGCCGGCATGCATTTCCCGCGGTTCACGATCCGTGACATGGTGCGCAGCCAGAAGCTGTTGCTCGATGCATTGGGAATCGGCGAAGTCGATGTCGTGATCGGGGCGTCGATGGGGGGCATGCAGGCATTGCAATGGGGTGTGCAATATCCGGCGGCAATGCGCAAGATCGTGGCGCTGACGCCGATGGCGAAAACAGCGCCCTGGGCGGCGGCAATCAATGAGGCCGCGCGCCAGGCCTTGCTGGGGCGCATGCACGAGCGGGACGCTGGCCGTGACTGGCCATCCGACATATGGGATGGCTGGACGCCGATCATGCAATTGCTGGCCATGCGTACGCCGGCCCAGCTGGCGCGGGAATTCGGCGACGCCACGGCATGCCTGGCATGGATCAGGGAGCGTTCAAGCTGGTGGCGCGCGCAGGGGTTCGATCCGGTCGACTGGATTTATCAGTCATGGGCCTACGATGCGCATGACGTCGGCACCACGCCCGGTTTTGATGGCGATACGGCGCGCGCGCTGGCCTCGATCCGTGCCAGCACGATGATCGTGGCGGCCGCGCTGGACCTCTATAATCCCGCCGAGTCGGCGCAAGAAGCGGCCAGCCATATCGCCGATTGCACGCTGCAGGTGATTGATTCTGACTGGGGCCATCTGATGGCGAGCAGTGCAGACCAGGACGCGGCGCTGGCGCTCAACGAAAAAATCGGCAGCTTCCTGATGGGCTGACCTGCGCTGCCAGCGCCCGCGCTGTGCGGGCGACGCGCTCTATCGGGCCCTGACGGCCGTGAAGAATTTGCGCAGCTCCGGGTCCGGTATCGCGTCGTTGGCAAATGAAAATGTGCCGTGTTGCGCCATTTCTGTCGCCGCCCGGCGAATCAGGCCAAAGGTGGCGCGCGCAAGGCTGCCGCCGATGCTGATGCGCCGCACACCGACCGATTGCAGGTCTGCCACCGTCATCGTGGGTCCGGAAAATCCCATTACCACTGTCAAGGGGCCGTTGAGTTCGCGCACCAGCCGTTCAATTGTCCCGATATCTTTGGCGCCGGGAATGAACAGGCAGTCAGCGCCGGCTTCGACGAACAGGTTTGCCCGTTCCACCGCTTCGGCAAATGGGTCCGCCATTGGCACCATGAAACAATCGGTACGGGCAGTCAGCGTGAACGGGATGCCGCAGGCGTCGGCCGCCTTGCGCGCCGCCCGGATGCGCTCGACGGCGACGGCGCGCGCGAAGAGGGGCGATTGATTCGCCGCGACGCCGGCATAGTCTTCGATATTGCCGCCGACGGCGCCGGCGGCGATCGCCAGCGCCGTCGTTTCGCCGACTTGCTCGGCCGATTCGCCATAGCCCGATTCAAGGTCGGCGTTGACCGGAAGGTCGACCGCATCGACGATGGCGCGCACCGATTCCAGCATCAGCTCGCGACTGACATTGCCCTCGTAATCCGCCAGGCCCATTGAGGCGGCGACGCCGGCGCTGGTGGTGCCCAATGCCGAAAACCCGCCTTCGGCCAACAGGCAGGCGCTGCCGGCGTTCCATGCATTGGGCATCAGGAAGATGCCATCCTGCAGATGCAAGTTCTTGAAGGCTGCGGCTTTCTGCTGTTGGTTCATATGGGTTCCCGGTAGCGTTATCCATGACAGGCGTTTGTCGGAAACGGGCTTCGTGCATGGCGTTCCGACAATGACTGCAACGATATTACCTGAAGCGGTCACAAGCCCAGTTCTTCGTCCGTTGCGCTATGGTGGTACTTGTCCTTGGGCGGCCACGGGCGGGTGCGCCAGTCGCTGTCGAACGTGAAGGACGATCGCTGGCGGCCCGCTAGCAATGCGCCGTTGCCGGCACCCTTGGCGTAGTCGTAATACAGCTTTACGATCTGTTCGGCTGTGACCTGTGCTGCTGCCGGATGGGCCAGGCAGGCGTCGCGCCAAGCCCGTACCCGCGCATATTGCTCATCCTGGGGCAGGGCGAAATCCTCGTAGTAATCAAGGAACCAGAAACGCATGAACAGCGGTGTGAAAACAGCCTCTGCCCAGCCGAATTGTTCGAACAGGAACGGGCCTGTCGGTGCGTGCTCAACCAGGAAGTCATTCAGTTTCGCGTACAGCTTGAGTATGCCGTCGCGCAGCGCATCGCGCCGGGCAGGATCCTGGTTCATCACGAACGTGTAGCCCTGCATGGCGAACTCGCCTTCCATTCTTGTCAGCATGTTCTCGACTGCCCGGCGGTAGGGATCGTGCTGGGCGACGGCGGGCTCCGGATAAATGTCCTCCAGATACTGCAGTATGACCAGGCTCTCCTTGATGATGTGTCCATCCGCTGTTTCCAGAACCGGCAAAGCGGTCGTGCCGCGGGTTTTCCGCAGCAGGTCTTCGCTGCGTGGCCGGGTAATGTCCACCACCTGGAAGTCAACTTCGCTGCGTAAACCTTTCAATGCCAACAGTATTTCCAGTCGCTGGGAAAATGGGCAGACGGGAATATGGTGAACGGTGAGCTTTGTCATGGATGGGATCGCTGGCTGCGCGGGGTGGCGGAGACTGGATATTAAATCGCAAACCTGTATCCCGTGCAGGAACAGGCAGGAAACTACTGGTTTGCTGTCGCCGGTTTGTCGCGGCATCACCGGCTGGCCTTGCTTCCTGGCTCCGCGGTGGCCATCCGCAACTTGAAGGCGGCAGCGTCAGGGGCGCGACTACTCGACTGTACCCTGGGCAAGCTTGGCGCCTGATCTGGTCCTGATCGGAAGCAACCTGGCAATTACTCCACCGCACACGTCAAACGCTTTGGCGTACTCAGCCGGGCTGTCAAGTTGTGCGTGCATCGTATTGAGACGGCTGAACAGTTCACGCGCCCGCCAGGCAGTCAGCTGGCTGGCGTCTTCCTGCTTCACTTGCAGTGAAGCGCGTGATTCGATTTTCCGGAAATCCGGCGGATATTGCTTGCGCAATTCTGCTTGCAAGCTGGCGGCGGTATTGTTCAGTGCCTCTTTATGGAAGTGAACATGCATCAATTCATGGCTGCTCACGAACTCATGCGCACACCGGTCCAGCGCCAGTTCGCTGGCAGTCGTCACATCGATCTGGCTGAACGACAGCGCTATCTGGACAATAGGGCTGGTGCATACGCGGTTACCGGGCAATGCCATTTCCCTGGCACTGATCCGCACCGTCAACTGGAAGGCTGCGCGCGTCAATCCCAGGTAGACGCCATGAACCTGGTCTTTCCCAACCAACAGGGGAATGGTTGCCGATGGCGCCAGGTGCATCGATGGCTGTTGCGAGGTATCGGCGCTGACCTGGATGTCCGGATTCGGCAACGCGGACAGGCAAAGTGTCCGCTCGTCCTGCCCTTGCGTGGTCTGCACATCCTTGGCCCAGGCAAGGCCGGGCAGAAGTGCTGCCAGCAGCAGCCACACCGAGAGTGAGCTTGAGTAAGGTGATGCCATGATGCGCCAGCCATTGGAAGGTTGCCCGGAGGCAATTAATGACCCAGTCTACGCTTAAAGTTTCCATGCGGAAATTTATTACCCATTCTACCTTCTAATAATCTGGAAAGTGAACGCGCTTCCGGGCTATAGCGTCGGTGGCGCGCCGTGCTGGACGGCGACTGCCCGGAATTCGCACATCTGTGCAAATCCGAACTTGCAAGCTATGATGCTCGCAACTGATGATTTTGCGTTTCCCGGCTTTAGGTTTGTACCCTTGTTGAAACCACTCACGGAGGACAGGCATGACGGCAACATCGCGCACGCATCATCGGTTGGTCTTGAAATTCCTGGCGGCGGCACTGGTCACTTGTGCGGTAGTTGGAACTGGCCCCGCCCAGGCGCAGCAATATCCCGCTGGTCGCATTACCATCGTGGTGCCGTTCGCTGCAGGCGGCGGCGCTGACATCACCGCAAGGGTGATCGCCGAAAAGCTCACCGAGTCGCTCAAGCAGACCGTCATTGTCGACAACAAGGCCGGCGCCAATTCACAGATCGGCACCGGCTACGTCGTCAATGCAAAGCCCGACGGCTATACGCTGTTGCTGGGCACGACCTCCGTGGTCAATAATCCGCATTTTTACAAGACGCCTTATGACGCCGAGCGCGACCTGCGGCCTGTGGTCGGTGTGGTGGACGTGCCGGTATTCCTGGCAGTAGGGCCGAAATCCACGGCCACCGATGCCCGTGAATTCGTGGCAGCGGCAAAGGCGGCCAATGGCGCGATGAATTTTTCGTCGGCCGGCGCTGGCAGCACCCTGCAATTGGCTTCGGAGTGGCTGAAGTCGAACGCCGGCTTCCGCGCCACCCACATTCCCCACAAGGGTAGCGGGCCTGCAGCCACGGCACTGGCCCAGGGCGAGGTCGATTTCAGCATGGAGAACTATGGCCCGGCCTTGCCGCACATGCAGAGCAAGCGGGTACGCATCCTGGCCATTGGCGCTCCCAAGCGTTTTCCGGCCTTGCCTGATATCCCGACTTTCAAGGAAGCAGGCCTTCCCGATTCCGACCTTTCCAGCTGGTTCGTGCTGATGGCGCCGGCGGCCACGCCTGACAACGTGGTGGCGCTGCTCAACGAAAAGGTGAACCAGATCCTGCAAATGCCCGATGTCCGCCAGCGCCTGCTGGGACTGGGCCTGGCGCCAATGGGCGGAACGTCCGAGGGAATGCGCGCCCGGATGAAGGAAGACACCATCAAATGGGGAACCGTCATACGCGACGCCAACGTCAAGCTGAACTGAGATTGACTCGGAACCTGGCCAGCTTTTGGCCAGGTTCCGGTCCGCTGACGTCCGTGCTGGTGGCGTCATAGACTACTGGCAGGCCGGGGCAAGCGTCCCGGCCTGCGCGCTTCCAGCGCAAGTTTCCCCTCGCCCCGTCTCAGCCACAGTCTTTTGCCGTGGCCATCCTGCGATAGAAAAGTCGCCCTCTCCGCCAACACCGCCGGAGTCATTTTTTCGCCCTTGCTTGGGGGCCATCAACAATACATTCGTGCGGGAACCGAACTAATGGCTGGGTTACCGAGGGTCGTCGTTCGTTAATCGGCCTTGTGGTGCGCCAGATGCCGATCAATCTCTCCCAATAGAACAAGGACCCCCTATGTATTCCAACGCGGTAAGCCATCAAAATGCCTCGTCCTCCAGACGGCAAATCCAATCCAATGCCGAATCCGACAGCGACAGTATCGTCTGTTCAAGCGAGTCCGAGGCGGAAGAGCTCACTGGTGCATCGTCCCGCAAGGCTCAGCCTGGCAGCCAGAAACCCGCCGCGCCACTGGTGCAAACAGTCAAGGTGAGAAGCCACTTGTTCGATGACCTGCCGGATGTTGGCAGCTTGTTCGTGGAGCGGAACCTCATTTCCAACGACCCCTTGAAGACTGCGATGAACCTGCGCTGGTGGTCATCGTTCAGCAAGTCCCACCATGCCGAGGTGATCGGCCTGCTCAACCAGGACCGGCTCTCCACTGCCAGTCTTTATGCAACCCGGTATGCGGTTCCCAGGAGTATTGACTTCGTACTAAAGCTATTCAATCCCGGCAAGGACGTGGTGGAAAAGCGCTTGCAAGCCCTGGTCGATGAATACAGCAGCCTTTACCTGAATCTGGGAATGCGGCCGAAGTGGAATCAAATTGCCGGTCACTTTGACGCGGTGGGCGTTGTGTTCAACGATCGCAAGTTGAATACGCTGGTGGTCGATATTTCACCGCAATCGAATTCGCGCGGCGCTGGACTCGCCAGCCAGGCAATACAGAAAATCATCGATCAATTATCGCTCGCTGCAAATACCGCCAACAGTGAACAGCGCGCGTTGCCTGACATACAGTTTCGCTACGTCGGGGCGAAGGCATCTGACCCGGGCGCGTGGATCGTTGTCGAGTCACTTGCGGAGAACCCGGGCATGCTCAATGCCCTGGCCAGCTTGCACCTGGGGTTTACTAAATTTGGCCAGGCATTCCGGGGCGACCACAAGGCCACTTGGTTGTTGCCAAAGATGGTCAGTTACCTGAAAAGAACGACCTCGCTGGTGGCGCTGTCAATCTCTGACACGACACTTTCCGGCCAGCGATGCGCGCGAATCGCGGCGGCACTGGCGGTCAATTCTTCGGTCGAGAACTTGCATCTACCGGGGTGCAATCTCACTGACGGTGACGCCAGTAAGCTGGTGATATTGCTCGCCACCAACGACACGATCCGGCTTCTGGATTTGCGCGGCAACGCGATTGGTCCTGCCCATCCGATCTGGAGAGATCCGCGCGTGACCGGCGGACCGGTCACGAACAGCAACTAGCCGGTTCCGATTCGCCGTTTGGCGGCGACCTGATGCAGCGATGGCCCGGTTTTTTACGGGCCATCGCTGTTTTTACTGCCTTGCCCGCAGATAAGGGCGCTGCCAACGTTGACAAGCTTCCAAGCCTCCGATACGCTAAATACTCAGTGTGCTGAGTAAATTCAGGTGACCCGGGCCAAGGCTTTGGGCATACTCCAGACTTGGCACTTCATACCGACACGCAGGAGCAGACCATGTACGAATCCCAGAAAATACTCGGCCGCGTGGCAGCGGACAAGAATCCCGCCACGGCCGCCGACCTGGTTTGGCCGAAGGAGGGGTTGGAGTTCATTCCGGATTGGGTCTATACCAGCGAGGCGAATTACGAGCGCGAAGTGGAGCGGATTTTTCATGGCCGCAGCTGGAATTTCGTGGCGCTCGAAGCCGAGATACCCAATGTGGGCGACTACAAGCGCTCCAACGTCGGGCCCACGCCGGTGATCGTTTCCCGTGCGGAAGACGGCTCGGTCAATGTGTTCGAGAACCGCTGCGCCCACCGCGGCGCCGAACTCTGCCGCAGCAGCCATGGCAACAACAAGGAATTCGTCTGTCCCTATCACCAGTGGTCGTATGACCTGAAGGGGGCCCTGCAGGGCGTTCCGTTCAAGCGCGGCGTCAACCGCGTCGGCGGCATGCCGCGCGATTTCAAGAACGAAGACCATGGCCTGAAGACGCTCAAGGTGACCACCCGCAACGGCGTCGTGTTCGCCTCGTATTGCATGGACATGGAGCCGCTGGAGGATTACCTGACGCCGGAAATCCTGAAAGATTTCGACGTCGTGTTCAATGGCAAGAAATTGCAGATCCACGGCTATTCCCGCAATGAAGTGCCGGCCAACTGGAAGATGTACCACGAGAACTTGAAAGATCCGTATCACGCGACCTTGCTGCATTCTTTCCTGGTGGTGTTCGGACTGGTCGTGGCTGGCAACAAGTCGGCCATGATCGCCGACAGCAAGTACGGCATCCACGGCACCATGGCATCGGCCAAGTCGGAAGACACTTATGCCAAGGTTTCCGAGGACACGAAAAAGGAAATGCGCTCCTTCCACGAGGGCATGAAGTTGCAGGACGAGCGCCTGGTGGAGTACATCAAGGAAACCGATTCGCCATGGTCGGTGACCATGCAGACGATCTGGCCCAACCTGATCGTGCAGCGCGAAATGAATACGCTGGGTGTGCGCCACATCGTCCCCAATGGGCCCAACAGCTTCGTGATGGTGTGGATCATGTTCGGCTACGAGGACGACACCGAGGAAATGAAGAAACACCGGCTGCGGCAGGGCAACCTGATGGGGCCGTCCGGCTTCCTCGGGCTGGAAGACAACGAGGCGCTCAAGTTCGTGCAGGAGGGCATGACCCGCTCCAGCACCGATCTGAGTGTGGTCAAGCTTGATCCGGACAACATCGGCACCACCGATTCGCTGATCTCGGAGGCGGCAATCCGCGCCATGTATCGCCACTACCGCAAGGTAATGGATCTGTAGCCAACCGGGTATTGGGAAGGGAATCAAGGAAATGCCAATGAAGATCACAGGATACCAAGTCACTGAAATCGACCGTGCCAGTGCGCGCGAGCTGCGTGCCGCGGTGGAGGATTTCAATACGGAATATTGCGCCGTGCTGGACGGTGGCGCGATCGAGAAATGGCCGGACTTCTTTACCGAAGACGCAATCTACCGCTTGACCGCCCGCGAAAACGCCGATGCCAACCTGCCGGTGGGCCTGGTGTATGCCGAGGGTCGCGCGATGCTGCATGACCGTGCAATCGCCGTTTCGCGCACGCAGATGTTTGCGCCGCGTTCCATGCTGCATGTGTGCGGCAATGTGCGCATCATGCGCCAGGATGCGGATGGATCATTCGTGTCCCAGAGCAGTTTCATGCTGATGCAGACGCTGGTGGAAGGGCCGACCACGCTCCACCTGGCCGGACGCTATTACGACCGCTTCGTGCGCGAATCGGGCCAGCTCAAGTTGCAGGAGCGCCAGGTCGTGTATGAGACCCACGTGATTGCGACGGACGTCGTGTACCCGGTTTGATGCGACAGCCTGGGCCGGCTTGCGGTTCCGGATTGTGTGGATAGTGCGGCGGCGCCGCCGGCCGCCCGCCGCTTGATGATCTGGGAGGCGCCGGTTGCCGGCTGCGTCCGGCGCAAGCGGTCCAAGGTTCAGAAGGCCCGCATCGACGCCCGCCCCAAGTCATTGTTCGACTCAACCAGCAACAGCAATAGTTCCATGAACTTCTTGCGTTCGGCCAGCGGCAGCGGCGCGAGCAGGCGGTCCTGCGCATTGGCCATGGCGGCATACATGCCGCCGGTGATTTTTTCGCCTTCTGGGGTGATAAAGGCGTTCTTTACCCTGCCGTCCACCACGCTTGGAACGCGCCTGACCAGTCCGCGCTCTTCAAGCCGCTTGAGCACATCGGCCGTGTTGGTGCGATCCAGGCCGAGTTCGTGGCCCAGTGTCTTCTGGTCGATGCCGGGTGTGACCGACAGCGCCGTGAGCATGCCGTACTGCACCGGGGTGATGTTGAACTGCTTGCACTCTTCAAAAAAGATTGCGTAATGGATCTGGTTCAGGCGGCGGATCAGGTAGCCGGGACGCGAAGACAGCAGCACCCGGGCAGGATCGTGCAAAGGCTTTTTTTTCGGCATGACTCAGCGCGCACAGGCGCAATGCATTATTAGAATCGACTGATTGTAATCCGAGACTTTGCGGCGGCCCGCAAATTAGTTAGCATACTGAGTAAATTAACGGAACTATCCATGGCAAGCAAATCGCAGCAACCGTCCGCGCCAGTCGCGGGCTCGAACAACACGCAGCGCCCCGTTGCCGCACCGGCAGGAGATGGCGCGCATCGTGCGTTCATCCAGGGAGATCGCACCGCGCAAGAGATCGTGTCCGATACCCTGGCCGCAATCGAGACCTCCCAGCCGAGGATCAATGCCTTTGCCTATGTGGCCAGGGAGCAGTCGCTGAAAACTGCCGCCGCGCTCGATGCGGCCGCCCGCGCCGGACATCCGCCCGGCCTGCTGGCGGCGGTGCCGGTGTCGGTCAAGGACATCATCAACACCATGGACATGCCCACCCAATGGGGCTCGCTGTTGATGCAAGGACAAACGCCCCCTGCGGATGCGGTGGCGGTACAGCGGCTGCGCGCGGCGGGCGCGGTGATCGTCGGCAAGACCACCACTTCTGATTTCGCCTACAAGTTGCTGACCGATTCCAAGGCCCATGGTGTCACCCGCAACCCGTGGAATACCGATTACACGCCGGGAGGTTCCAGCGGCGGCGCTGCGGCTTCGGTGGCGGCCGGGCTGACTGACTTTGCTCTCGCCACCGACGCAGGCGCATCGACCCGCTTGCCGGCGGCCTGTTGCGGCATCCTGGGCATGAAGCCGACCCTGGGCGTGATACCGCACAACCAGGTGCCGGATGGGTTCAATAATTTCGTCCACATCGGCCTGATGGCGCGCCGTGCAGCCGACCTGGCGCTCTATCTCGACGTGCTGGCTGGCCCGCATCCAAGCGATCCGCACTCATTGGGCGTGGCCCATCCGAATGCGCGCTCGGCAGCGGCCAGTCCGCTGGAACCAAAGAAACTGCGCATCGGCTGGCTGGCGCTGGCCGGCAACGCCATGCTCGATCCGGAGGTGGAGCGTGGCTGTCATGATGTCCTGGCCCGGCTGGAGGCCGACGGAGCAGTGGTCGAGCACATGGACCTGCGCATCGACAATCCCGGCGTGCCGTGGCGCGTCTTGCAGCAGTCTAACTGGGCCAGCCGCTGGTTCGCCAAGCTGGAAGAAGTCCGCGATCGCATCGAGCCGGGTTTCGCGCGCGGCATTGCCGACGGTGGCGCCTGCACCGGGCCGCAACTGATGGCGGCAATCCAGAAGCGCACCGAGATTTTCCGGATGGTGCAGGGCTGGTTTGGCAAGTTCGACCTGATCGCCACGCCGACCATGTCGGCGCCACCAGTGCTGGCCAGCCACCCGGTCGATGCACCGCTGGTGATCGGCGGCAAGGCGCTGGGCGACCTGCGCGAGGAATGGATTCCTTACCTGAACCTGTTCAACCTGTCGAGCCACCCGGCGATCAGCATTCCGTGCGGCTTGTCGGAAACCGGACTGCCGATGGGCATACAGTTTGCCGCACCCTGGTACGCCGACAGCTTGCTGATCCGCCTGGCGGCCTGGCTGGAAGTGCAGCACCCCTGGCCCAGTGCGCCCGAAGCATCCTGATCTCTTTCATTCCCAGATACTGAACCCGATTATTGCGACAAGGAGAATCACCATGGCACTTGAACCACTGGCTTCCGAAGGACATTTTTTCCATATTTACGACTTCCGTATCAAGCAGGGCGTGGACCCCAAGGAATTCGTCAAGCTGTTCAATCAGTTCGATTACTCGGACGACAATCCAATGCACAAGTCGGCCGCCCAGGTAAAGGACGGCGTGCTGGTGCAGGATGTGAAAGATCCGCTGCACTTCTGGTTGATCGGGGAGTGGCGCGACATCGTCGAGCATGCGCGCATCCGCAAGGTGCTGGCTGAGGACATCAAGCCGGCATTTGTCGGCATGATCGAGCCGGGCGGGTTTGTACCGCACTATGGCGAAATCATTTCCGCCACGCCGCACGACATCCTTAACCGTTGATCAAGGGATAGCATGAAACTCTACAGTTTCTTCCGCTCGTCGACCTCGTTTCGCTTGCGCATTGCGCTGGCCTGGAAAGGCTTGCCCGCTGAAATTCTCGGCGTGTCCTTGCCCGGCATGGCGCACAAGGATCCGGCTTTCCTGGCGCTCAACCCGCAGGGCCTGGTGCCCGCCCTGGTCGATGACGATGGCACGGTCGTGACCCAGTCCCTGGCGATGATTGAATGGCTGGACGAGAAATATCCCGCCCAGCCGCTGATGCCAGCCGGCATTGACGAGCGCTGGTATGTGCGGGCGATCTCGCAGATCATCGGTTGCGAAATACATCCGGTGAATAACGTGCGTGTGCTCAAGTACATCAAGAGCGCGCTCAATGCCACGCCGGAGCAGAGCCAGGAATGGTACGAGCACTGGATACGCGAGGGACTGGCCGGACTGGAGAGTTTCCTGCTGGCGCAAAAGCGGCATGGGAAATTTTGCCTGGGCGAGCAGTTCACGCTGGCCGATGTCTGCCTGGTGCCGCAAATCTACAACGCCAAACGCTTCAACTGCGACCTGACGCCATACCCGACCGTCATGGGTATTTTCGCCCGGTGCGATGCGCTCGATTGCGTGCGCAGCACCGAACCCGAGACCCAAGCGGACAAATCCTGACATGACCGGCCCGCATTCCAAGACGGCGCAAACCGATGCTGCCAATAATGCCAACACTGCCGACGCTGCATTCGATGCAGAAGCCCTGCTGGCCCACGCCCTGCATCAAAGGCAATGGCAATTGCCCGAGCCCTGGCGCGAGGGCGTGCTGGCCAACCTGCACCGGGTCCACGGCATGATTGCCGAACTTGATGCGCTGCCGGTCCAGGCCGGCGGGCTGGGCAAGCCATGAGCATCGGGCCGCCATTGCCTGGCCGGGCGCACGAAATTGCCGCCGCAGTGCGCGCCGGACGGCTGCGCGCTGTCGTGGTCGTCGAGCAGACCCTGGCGGCGATTGCCGCACACGGAGCGCGGCTGAACTGTTTTTCCGCCACCTTGGCCGAGCAGGCAATGGGACAGGCGCGCGCAATCGACGACGCCGTGGCGGCCGGACGCGATCCGGGGCCGCTGGCTGGCGTGCCGATTGCCGTGAAAAATCTCTTTGATGTGGCCGGGCACACTACCATTGCCGGCTCGAAACTGCTGCGCGGCCAGCCTGCAGCGAGCGCCGACGCCACGGTGATTCGTCGTCTGCGCGAGGCGGGCGCCATCGTGATCGGCGCGCTGCACATGGATGAGTTCGCATACGGCTTCACGACCGAGAATTCGCATTACGGCGCGGTGCGCAATCCGCACGACAATAACGCGATCGCCGGTGGATCGTCCGGCGGTTCCGGCAGTGCGGTGGGCGCCGGGCTGGTGCCTATTGCATTGGGTTCCGATACCAACGGTTCAGTGCGCGTGCCGGCTGCCTTGTGCGGCACATGGGGCTTGAAGCCGAGCTTCGGGCGCTTGTCGCGCCAGGGCTGCTATCCCTTCGTCGACTCGCTCGATCATGTCGGATCGCTGGCCGACAGTGTCACCGACCTTGCGCTTTCATACGACGCCATGCAAGGTCCCGATCCGCTGGACCCGGCTTGCGCGCAACGCTTGCCCGATCCTGTTTCGTCCTTGCTCGACCAGCCTGCCGACGCCCTTGTGCGCGGCTTGCGCATTGCCGTGGCGACCGGCTATTTCCGTGACAACGCCGAGGATGATGCCTGGCAGGCAGTCGTCCACGCCGCCGCGCTGCTGGGCGCCACCCGCGAAGTGACGCTGGCGCATGCCGCACAGGCGCGCGCAGCGGCGTTCGTGATGACGGCGGCAGAGGGCGGCGCGCTGCATTGGCCGGCCCTGCAGGTGCGCGGCGATGAATTCGAGCCGCTGTCGCGCGACCGCCTGTTGGCCGGCGTCTTCATGCCGCCGGAATGGCCGCAGCGGGCACAAGCGTTCCGCACCTGGTTCAAGCACGAGGTCGAGCAAGTGTTCAACGATGTCGACGTGATCCTTGCGCCGGCAACGCCGCGCACTGCCACGCCAATCGGCGCCAGTGCCATGACGGTACGCGGCCAGCAAATGATGCCGCGCGCGCACATGGGCATGCTGACCCAGCCGATTTCGTTCATTGGCTTGCCGGTCGTGCTGGCGCCGTATCGGCCGCAAGGCGCGATGCCGCTCGGCGTGCAGATCATCGCGCCGGCATGGCGCGAAGACGCCTGCTTCCGGGTTGCGCGTGCGTTGGAGTTGCTGTCGGCCGATTTCCGGCCGCATCCTGCGCTGCGGCCTTCGCTGGGCCAGGACGCCAATCACTAGGCATCGATTGGCACATGCAATGGGTGCGCTTCGCAATCAGCGATTAACAGCGACTGCGGAGCGCTCGGCACGCGTGTCAACGACGGCAGGCCGGTCACACCGGCAGCCGTTTGCATTGCCGATCGTGTTCCAAGTCAGGGAGCGGGCATGCCACGGCGGTGCATTATTCTGCCGCACTGCACTATGAAGAATCACCATGCGAGCAATGTTGACAAGCCGATTTTTACTCAGTACGCTGATCAAATTCCAGGGTACTGGAATTAGGGAATAGAGGCGCGTCCTGCGCCCTGCAGCAATGCTTCGGGTCCATCCGCGGCATCCATCAACGACATTCTGGAGAAAACATGCAACGACGCGGATTTTTGAAGCAGGCGGGTGCAGCAGCAGCATTGGGAAGCCTTGCGGCGCCAGCCCTGGCGCAGGCCAAGCAGTCGGTCAAGTGGCGCATGTCCACCGGCTGGCCAAAAAGCCTGGATACGGTCTATGGCTCGGCCGATGAAATGTGCAAACGGGTCGGCGAGCTGACCGAAGGTGGATTCGAGATTCGCGCCTTTGCCGGCGGCGAGATCGTTCCTCCGGGCCAGAACATGGATGCAGTCAGCAACAACACCGTCGAATGCAACCATGTGCTGTCGTCCTTCTTCATCGGCAAAAATACCGCGCTGGCATTTGACGCCGGCCTGGCATTCGGCCTGTCGGCGCGCCAGCACAATGCCTGGGTCCAGTACGGCGGCGGCATGGCGGCTTTGCGCAAGTTGTACCAGCAATACGGCATCGTCAATTTCGTCTGCGGCAACGTGGGCGTGCAGATGGGCGGCTGGTATCGCAAGGAAATCAAATCGGTCGCGGACCTGAAGGGCCTGAAGATGCGTATCGGTGGCCTGGGCGGCATGGTATTGCAAAAGCTCGGCGTGGTGCCGCAGCAGATCGCGACCTCCGACATTTATCCGGCGCTGGAGAAAGGCACGATCGATGCAGCGGAGTGGATCGGTCCTTACGACGACGAGAAACTGGGCCTGAACAAGGTCGCCAAGTACTACTACGCACCAGGCTGGTGGGAAGGTTCCGCATCGATCACGTCGATGGTCAATGCCAAGGCATGGGAAGCGCTGCCGCCGCTGTACAAGGCAGCATTCGAGTGCGCTGCCAACGAGCAGACCATGAAGATGCTGGCCAAGTACGACGCCCGCAATCCGGACGCGCTGCGCAAGTTGCTGGGACAGGGCGCTCAATTGCGCTATTTCCCGAAGGATGTGATGAACGCGGCATTCAAGTCGTCGATGGAACTGTTTGGCGAACTGTCGGAGAAGAACGCCGACTTCAAAGCGATCTATCCGGCCTGGAAGGCGTTCCAGCGCGACCAGGCGAACTGGTTCAAGGTTGCCGACAACTATCTCGACTCCTACACGTTCGCTGCTGTAACCCGTAAGTAAACTGGCGGGTCCTGGCCGGCCGTACCGGTACTGCCGGTACGGCCGGCTTCTTTACATGGTGCGCAGCTTTTTGCATCATGCACGGATGGCATGGCGCTGCACGGCGCGTCATTGCGCATGCAGTCGCGGTATTCGGATCAGAAAAGGAACGGCACTGATGGGACATATGTACGGAGCAAGCGGAACCGAAGGCGGTATTGGTGAACGCGTCGCCCGCAAGGAAGATGCACGGCATCTGCACGGACAGGGCCGTTTCGTCGCCGACTACAGCATGCCGGGCCTGCAGGAAGTCGCTTTCCTGCGCAGCCCCGTGGCGCATGCCCGCATCACCGCCATCATCAAGCCGGCCGGCTGCGACCAGCAGGTCAAGATCCGCGCCGACATGCCGGGCGCGAAAGATATTGTCGCCGAGTCGACCCTGCCGGGCTACAAGCGTTCCGCCCATCCGCCGCTGGCTTCCGGCAAGATCCGTTTCGCCGGCGAGCCGGTCGCCATGGCCTTTGCGCCGACCCGCGCGCAGGCCGAGGACATCGCCGAACAGATCGGCCTTGACCTGGAAGAATTGCCGGCGCTGGTCAGCGCCGATGCCGCGCGCGCCTCGGCCCAGCGGATACACGAAGAATGGGACGACAACCTGTTCCTGACGCTGAAGGTGGACAACCAGTTCGAGCAGCATGCCGCCAACGCGCCGGTGGTGGTCAAGAAGACCGTCAACCTGGCGCGACAAGTCATGTCGCCGATGGAAGGCAAGGCTGTGCTGGCTTACTGGGATCACATGCTGAACCAGTTGGTAGTGGTCAGTTCCACCCAGGTGCCGCACATGATCCGCACCATCCTGTGCGAATGCCTGGGGCTGGAGCAGGCCATGGTGCGCGTGATCTCGCCGGACGTGGGCGGCGCATTCGGCTACAAGTGCGTGTTCCACCAGGAAGAGCTGTGCGTGGCATGGCTGGCCCTGACCTACAAGAAGCCGTTCCGCTTCATCGAAGACCGGCGCGAACACCTGACCGCCGGCGCCAATTCGCGCCAGCATCACTATGACCTGACCGCCTATGCCGACGAGCAAGGGCGCTTGCTGGCGCTGGACGCGCGCATCACCATTGATGGCGGCGCCTACTCGGCCTGGCCATTCACGATCGGCCTGGAGCCGGGCCAGGCTACCGGCAACCTGCCGGGGCCTTACCTGATCCAGGGCTACCGCTGCCATACCGAATGCGTGGCCACCAACAAGCCGGGATTCCTGCCTTACCGGGGTGTGGCCAGGACCGGCGTGTGCTTCGCCATCGAACTATTGATGGATGCGATTGCCGCCCGGGTCGGCCGCACGCCCTGGGAAGTGCGCATGGACAACCTGGTTCCCGCTTCCGCCATGCCCTACAAGAATATCGCCAACAAGCTGTACGACAGCGGCGATTACCATGAAAGCCTGCGCCGGGCGATGGCCAGTATCCGCCTGGAAGAGGTGCTTGAGAGGCAAAAAAAAGGCGAGCCGGACGGGCGTCGCATCGGCATCGGCTTTGCCACGTATAACGAGCAGTCGGCGCACGGCACTTCCGTGTTTGCCGCCTGGGGCTTGCCCATCATTCCCGGATTCGATTCTGCAACGGCGCGCATTACGCCAGACGGCGGACTTGAACTGCGGGTCGGCATCCATTCCCACGGACAGGGTATGGAAACCACGATGGCGCAGATTTCCAATGAAGTGCTCGGGATACCGATCGCCTCCACCAAGGTGGTCCACGGCGATACCGGCACCACGCCGTTTTCGACCGGCACTTACGCATCGCGTTCGATCGTGATGTCGGGCGGTGCGGTGTCGCAAGCCTGCAAGGCGCTGCTGCCGCGCCTGAAGAAAATCGGCGCCCACTTGCTGCAAGTGGCCGAAGACGAGGTCACGATGGAGCGCGGCGCCGTGCTCGCCGGTGAGCGCCGCGTGACGGTGCGCGAGATTGCCAACGCCTGGTACGTCCGCCCTGAATCCTTGCCCAAAGATGTCGACGCCGGCGGACTGGAAGTGACCATGGGTTACAAGCCAAAAGTCGACAGCGGCGCATTCAGTTATGCATCGCACGCCTGCGTGGTGGCGGTGGATGTCGAAATGGGCCATGTCGAAATACTCGATTACGTGATCGTCGAAGACTGCGGACGCCTGGTCAACCCGATGGTGGTGGAAGGCCAGACCTACGGCGGCGCAGCGCAGGGCGTGGGCACCGCGCTGTTCGAGGAGGCGCTGTACGACGACAATGGCCAGCCGCTGACGTCGACGCTGGCCGACTACCTGTTGCCGGGCCCGGCTGAATTGCCGGCCTTCCGCATCGAGCACATGGAAACGCTGTCGCCCAATACCGAGTTCGGCATCAAGGGCGTGGGCGAGGGCGGAGCGATTGCGCCGCCGGCAGTCATTTTCAATGCAGTCAATAATGCGATTCGTCCGCTCGGTGCGGAAGTGAACCAGACGCCCTTGACCCCACATCGCCTGCTGGCGGCATTGCAGAAGGCCAGGATCGCAGGAGGACAATCATGAAAGCAGCGCAATTCCACTATGATCGGGCCGACAACGCCAGCGATGCCCTGCGCCTGTTGCCCGACGCCAAAGCCTTCGGCGGCGGACAGTCGCTGGGGCCGATGCTGAACTTGCGCCTGGTGCGGCCGGGCCGCCTGGTTGATGTGTCCGCCCTTGCCGAGGGCAGGCGCTGCGAGTTGCGCGATGGCGCCATTCGCATCGGCGGCGCCATCACGCATGCCGAGATCGAAGATGGCGCACTCGATGAATTGCTGCGTGAATCGCCTTCCTTGGCGGCCATGATGCGCCATGTGGCCAGCGGCATCGCTTATCGCGCCATTCGTAACCGCGGCACCGTGGCCGGCAGCCTGGCCCATGCCGATCCGGCTGCAGACTGGGTGCTGGCAATGACGGTGCTGGATGCGCAACTTGAATTGCTGTCAGCCGCCGGCACGCGCCGGGTGCCGATGTCGCAGTTCATGTCGGGTGCATTCACCACCGCCCTGGCCGAGGGCGAACTGCTGACCGGTGTGCTGGTGCCGCTTGCCTCCCCAGGCATGCGCTGGGGCTACGTAAAATTTTGTCGCAAGGCGGGCGAGTTTGCCGAAGCCAGCGCCGCTGCGGTATTCGATCCTGTGCAAGGCACTGCGCGGCTCGTGATCGGGGCGCTGGACGGCGCACCGGCATGCCTGCCGCAGTTGGCGAGCGCCGTCGCAGCCCAGGGCGCTGGCGCCATCACGGCCGAGAATTGCCTGGCTGCCGTGTCGTCGGTTGCGACCGGCAAGGATGCCACGGGTAACCTGCAAATATCGATCGCCGTCAAGCGCTGCTTGCAACAGGTGACAGGAGAGAAGCAATCATGAGTGCCATGCCCGAGACGCGCAGCCCGCTTGCTGCGCTGGAACGCAAACCGGTCCGCTTGCTGGTCAATGGCGAAGCGGTAGAACATCTGGTCGAACCGCGTACCCACCTGGGCGACTTCGTGCGCGAACAGTGCGGCCTGACCGGCACCCACCTGGGTTGCGAGCACGGCGTATGTGGCGCCTGCACGGTACTGCTGGATGGCAAGCCCGTGCGCTCCTGCATTACGTTTGCGGTGGCCTGCGAAAGCCGCAAGGTAACCACGATCGAAGGCTATGGCGATGATCCGGTCATGGCGCTGCTGCGAAAGGCATTCAACCAGGAACACGCGCTGCAATGCGGCTATTGCACGCCCGGCATGCTTGCCACGGCGCGCGACATCGTCACGCGCTTGCCCGATGCCGACGAGCAGCGCATCCGGCTCGAACTGTCGGGCAACCTGTGCCGCTGCACCGGGTATGTCGGCATCGTACGGGCGATCCAGTCGGTGCTGGTCCAGGCCAGGGCGCAAGGTGGTTTGCAGCTTGCCGCTGCTGCGCCCGTCGTGTCGCAGCACGCCGCACCGATGCAGACTTTTGCCACCCGTGCTGCCGATGCGACGCCTGCTGCTGCAATACCAGCGGCGCCAGCACCGGCCGCGCCCGAGGCCGCCGCCGGTGAAAGCCGCCGCGGGTGGTCGCAGATGCAGGGCTCCTTCGAAGTCGATTTTCCGCCCGAACGCGTATGGGAATTCATGGGTGACGTGCGCGCGCTGGCGGCTTGCCTGCCGGGTGCGGAAGTACAGGAAGCCGACGGTTCTTCGGTCAAGGGCCGCATCGCCGTCAAATTTGGCCCGATCTCGGCTGCGTTCAATGGCGCGGCCTCGCTGGAGCGCAACGCTGCCACGCACAGCGGCATGTTGCGCGGCGCCGGCACCGACACCGTGAGCCAGTCACGCGCCAAAGGCGATATTGGCTATCAACTGGTGGCGCTCGATGGCGGCCAGCGCACGCGGGTGGATATAACGCTGGAGCACATGTTGCAGGGACCGCTGGCGCAGTTCTCGCGTTCCGGATTGGTGCGGGATTTCGTGTCGCGGATGATCACGCAATTCGGTCTGAACCTGAACGCCAGCATGGGCGGCGCGCGCGCTGATCAATTGCCGGTGCAAAAAATCGGCTTGTTCAGGATGTTGTGGCAGGTAGTGGTGGCCCGCTTGCGAGGATAGGTTTCAACGTGCGAAAAAAACGGCGGCAATGCCGCCGTTGCTTGCTATTGCGCTTGTCGCCAGGGCATGGCGTGCTTCTCCAGCCAGGCCAGCGCGCCAAACAACACAATGCCCATCAGCGACAGCAGGATCATGGCCGCAAACACGCGCGGTGTGTCAAAGGTGCCCTGCGCGCTCATGATCACGTAGCCCAGTCCCCGTTGCGACGCGACGAACTCGCCGACGATGGCGCCGACCAGCGCCAGCGAAATCGCCACTTTCATGCCGGTCAGGATGGAGGGCAGGGCGCACGGCAGCCGGACCTTGATAAAGAAATCCAGCGTCGAGCCCTTCAAGACCCGTCCCATGTCCAAAATATCCGGCGGTACCGAGCGCAAGCCATGCACGGTATCGACGATGATCGCAAACACGGCGACCAGGAAGGCAATCGCGATCTTCGGTTCGGCTCCGGTGCCCATCCAGATCACGAACAAGGGCGCAATCGCAACTTTGGGCACGCTGTTCAAGGCGATGATCAAGGGGTAGACCGCGCTTTCAAACCAGCGCGAGCCCACCAGCAACATGGCAATGCCAACGCCCAGCACCACCGACAGCACAAACCCCGCCATGGTGGTCAGCAGCGTGTACCAGGCATGGCCGGCATACCAGACCGGCTCTGCAAGCAGCTCCTTGAAGATCGCCGACGGCGGCGGCAGCATGATAGGGCGCACCTTCAGCACATGCACCAGCACTTCCCAGGAAACCAGCACGACCAGGAACGAGACCAGGGCAATCATGCCCTGGCGGCTGCGGCGGAACAGTCGCTTCATCAGTGGCTTCCTTCGTCGATCAGGCCCATCTCTTCAAACAGCGCGCGAATGCGGCTGCAATAGCGGCCGAATTCAGGGGTCTCGCGCACCGACAGCTTGCGTGGGCGCGGCAGGTCGATGGTCAGGATTTCCGCAATCCGACCAGGGCGCGGCGAAAACACCACCACGCGATCGGCCAGGAATACCGCTTCCGCAATGCCATGCGTGACGAACAGCACGGTATTGCGGATCTCCAGCCAGATGCGCTGCAGCTCGACATTCATCTGGTCGCGGGTCAGCGCGTCGAGCGCGCCGAAAGGCTCGTCCATCAACAACAGCGCCGGATCGTCGATCAGTGCGCGGCAGATCGCGGCACGCTGCCGCATACCGCCGGAAAGCTGGCTGGGGAAACTCTGGCTGAAATCCGACAGACCGGTCAGCTTCAGCAGCCCGGCCATCTTCTGGTGGTAGTCCGCGGTTTTTTTCTTTTTGAACTCGATCGGCAACATGACGTTTTTTTCCACCGTGCGCCATTCGAGCAGCGCATCGCGTTGGAACACCATGCCGATGTCGTCCGGTGGTCCCTGCACCGGCAACTCTTGTACGAGCAGCTCGCCGGCAGTGGATTGCTCCAGACCGGCGATGCAGCGCAGGAATGTGCTTTTGCCGCAGCCACTGGGCCCGAGGATACTGACGAACTCGCCCGGCGCGACATCGAGGGAGATGTCTTGCAAGGCCAGTACGCCGCCAGGGTACTGCTTGCGCACATTGCGTGCGCTGACTGCGGCTTTGCTCATTTATTTCAGATTCTTGAAGACGTCAGGACGAACCATGTTGGGCTGGTAATACTGTTTGGGATCGGAACCGGCCTTGATCAGGCTGGCGGCAGTCAAGGTCTTGACCGCTTCTGCCCAGTCCGCCGGTACTTGCGCGCCAATTGGCTGGCCGGCGGAATTGGGTGAGGTGAAGTGCGCCTTGAGTGCATCGATCTGGCCACGCAGCACGACCTTGTTGAGCCTGGCCTGCGGACGCTGGGCGATGATGGCGTCAACGGCTTCATCCTGCTTGCCGTCGTAAATATATTGCCATGCGCCGGCAGTGACGCTGGCAAAACGCATGATGGCGTCGCCGCGGGTCTTCAGCTTGTCCTCTGAGGCCAGCAGTCCGAAGCTGGGCATGTTCAGGCCAAAATCAGAAAACTTGATGCCGTCCGAAGGGCGGGTCGCCGATACCACCGGCAGGAAGAATGGCACCGTGGAGAAGGCGGCGTCAGTGCGACCGGCAGCATAGGTGGAGGCCTTGCCTGCCGCATCCACGCTGATCAGTTCAACGTCGGAACGCTTGAGTCCGCCGGCGGCCAGGAAGGCGTCAATGAAGGGCGCTTCCAGCGAACCGGTGGTGTAGGCGATCTTCTTGCCCTTCAGGTCTTTCGGTCCTTTCATGCCCGCGCCTTGCGGCACCAGCAGGCCCACGTCGGACAAACGGGCAAAGACGGCAACCGATTTGACCGGCAGGCCTTTTTCGCGCGCAATCATCATCGATGCCAGCGCCGCATGGCCGACGTCGAACTGGTCGCTGGAGCCGACCAGCTGGATGGTCGTGACCGAACCATTGCCGTCTTCCAGCGTGACATCGAGTCCGGCCTGCTTGTACCAGCCCTTTTGCTGCGCCAGATGGAAGGCGGCATGCACGCCCCAAGGCGTCCAGTCGAGACGAACCTTGAGCTTGTCGAGATTCTGGGCGGATGCAGATCCGGTGAACGCCAGCGCGACACTGCAAATGGCGGCGCTGATCAAGGCTTTGACTGAAGACATCCGATGGCTCCTGAGTTTGATTGAAAACGCTTGGTCCGTATCGATATGCAAGAGCAATGCCAACAGCTCAGCATACTGAGTAATCGAAAATAGTAGCAATTCGGGCGGCTGTCAATTGCCGCTTGGGGAAGGGCGCGTGATAGTTGTGCGGACTTGAGCCGCAAGGGCATCAGGCCGCTGTCGCGCGCGTCTTTGGCGGCCGGGGTGCCGCTGATTTTTTTGAACTGGTCATCAGCAGGGTCACATCGCCAAGATGGGAGCAGATCGCCTGACCAGCGTCCTCGATCCGGCCGTCGGCGATTGCGCTCATGATGGCTTCATGGTGCTGCGCAGCGGAACTGTCGAATTGCTCGTGTTCGTTCGCCATGTGGCGAGCGCGGAATACATGCCACATGATGTTCTCGTGGATCTGCGCCAGTGTCTTGTTACCCGAGCCCTCGACGATGGCGCGGTGAAAGTCGTCGTTGAGCCGGTAGTACAAGGCCATGTCTTCTTGCTGGGCCGCAGCCTGCATGTCGGCATGCAGCTGGCGCAGCTGCGCGATCACTTTGACCGGGCGCCGCGCCGCCACCAGCGATGCCGCGGCTTGCTCCAGCGCGGTCAGGACCTGCATTTTCTCTTCCAGGTCGGGCAGTCCGGGCTGCGTCACGACTGCGCCGATGTGGGGCCGCAGTTCGATCAGGCCCTCTGCTTCCAGCAATTTCAGCGCATCACGCATCGGCGTGCGCGACACGCCGAATTCCTGGCATAGCTCCGGCTCCGGCAGGCGCTCACCCGGCTTCCAGCGATTGCGCACGATGTCCTGCCGCAGTTGCAGCAAAATCTGCTCATGTATGGGGGCGCGCTTGATCGCCCGGATGCCGCGTGCTGCCATCAATCCTCCTCGTGCCCTCGGGTGCCTGTGGGTGAATCCTGCTGCATGTTGGTGCGCGCCAGCATGCAGCGCCAATAACTGGTGCGCCTGCGCATCGGCATGAAACCCGATGGTCGCGGGCCCGCTTTGCAGGCGCAGGAAAAGCAAAAAATATGGCACTTATAATCGCATATCGTATACGATATGTCGCACGCTTTCCGGAAATTGTGCCGTGACGTATCGGCAACCGGATTCAGGCAAAACGACAAGGTGCGCATTTGTGGATACGAAAGTGAATAAGCCAGTGACCGACCGGCCGCAAGGTGTCGGCGCTTCCGTCAAGCGGCGTGAAGACCGGCGGCTGCTCGACGGCCAGGGCGAGTACCTGGCCGACCTCGACATTCCTGGCACGCTGGACGTGCATTTCCTGCGCAGCGCGGTCGCGCACGCAAACATTCGCGGCATCGAGGTGCCCGAAGAACGGCGCGGCGCGGTATTTACGGCTGCCGACTTCGACTGGATCAAGCCGATTGTCGCCTTCAGCGCCGCGCCCGGATTCAACAAGTCCGACTATCATGCGCTGGCCAAGGACAAGGTGCGTTTCGTCGGCGACATCATGGCGATGTGCGTTGGCAAGACGCGTGCCGAGGCGGAGGACATCGCGCAGGAATGCGTGGTCGATTACGACGAATTGCCGTGCGTGACCGACATGGACGCCGCCCTGGCGCCGGGCGCGCCGCGCCTGCATGAACATTGGGACAGCAACCTGTACGTCGAGACCCGGATCGAAACCGGCGACCTCGACAGCGTGCGCAAGGCAGCTGCCGTCACCGTCAAGAAGAAGTTGCGCATGTCGCGTCACGCTGGCGTATCGCTGGAAGGCCGCGGCGTGCTGGCCTATTACGATCGGCGCATGGATGAACTGGTGGTCTACAGTTCCACCCAGTTTCCGCATGTGATCCGCACCATCCTGTCGCAAGCGATCGGCCTGCCGGAAAGCAAGCTGCGGGTCATCGCACCGGATGTCGGTGGTGGCTTCGGCATCAAGAATAATTTCAACCCGGAAGAATTGGCCATCGCTGCATTGGCCATGAAGCTGGGGCGGCCGGTACGCTGGATCGAGGATCGGCGCGAGCATCTGGTGGCTTCGCCGCATGCGCGTGAACACCGCTATGACCTGACCGCCTATGCCGATGAAAATGGTCGCGTCCTTGGTGTGGAAGCGATTGTCACGGTCGATGCCGGCGCGTATTCCGTCTGGCCCTGGACCGCCGGCATGGAAGCCGGCATGTCCTGCGGCATCATGACTGGCCCGTATGACATCCCGGTCTACCATGGCCGCGCGATCACGGTATGCACCAACAAATCACCGCTGGGCCCGTATCGGGGTGTGGGTCGCACCGGCGCCTGTTTTGCGATCGAAACATTGATCGATGCCGTGGCCCGCGCAGTCCATCGCCAACCGGAAGACGTGCGGCTGGAAAACATGATCCCGCCGTCGGCAATGCCGTATCAGTCCGCCACTCACAAGCTGTATGACAGCGGTGACTATCCGGAATGCGCACGCCGGGCAATGGATGGCATCAACCTCGCTGCGGTGCGCGAGCGCCAGAAGTCGCCGGAGCCGGACGGCCGCCTGATCGGGCTGGGTGTCGCCAGCTACACCGAACAATCCGCCCATGGCACGGCTGAATGGGTGGCGCGCGGCTTGCCGGTCGTGTTCGGCTTCGAGCCGGCGCAGGCGCGCTTCACACCGGATGGCCAATTGATCTTGCTGGTCGGAATCCAGAACCACGGCCAGGGCCTGGAAACAACGCTGGCGCAGGTGGCCCACCAGGAACTGAGCATTCCGGTCGAGTCGGTCACCGTGCGCCATGGCGACAGCTCGGTGTCCCCGTATGGCATGGGCACCTTCGCTTCGCGCAGCATGACCATGGCTGGCGGCGCAGTCTCCGCCGCGTGCGCCAAGCTGGCCGAAAAAGTACGCCGTATCGGCGCCCACTTGCTCGGTGTCCCGGTCGAGGCGGTCGCGCTGGCCGATGGCCATGTGGTTGCCGGCGCCAGGCGGGTTTCATTTGCCGACGTGGCAGAGGCGGCTTATCTCCATCCGGAACGCCTGCCTCCCGGCGAAGATCCGGCGCTCGATACCAGCGCTGTCTACCAGCCGGGGCGCAGCAGTGGCGCATTTTCTTATGCAAGCCATGCCTGCGTGGTGGCAGTCGATCCTGGCACCGGCATGATCGAATTGCTCGACTATGTGGTGTGCCACGACTGCGGCACGATGGTCAATCCGATGATCGTCGAAGCGCAAGTCGTGGGCGGTGTGGCGCAGGGCCTGGGCACGGCCTTGTATGAAGAAATTCCGTATGACGAGAATGGGCAGCCAATGGCATCGACCTTCCTCGACTACATCCTGCCCGGGCCGACCGAAGTGCCCGACGTCAAGGTGTTGCATATGGAAACACCGTCGCCACACACTCGTTTTGGCATCAAGGGCATGGGGGAGGGCGGCGCCATTGCGCCGCCGGCCGCGGTCGTCAACGCCGTCAACGATGCGCTGCGCAGCATGGGCGTGGAAATGTGCGAGACGCCGCTGACGCCAGACCGCATGCTGACAGCAATTGCCGCCGCGCAAACGGCGCAAGGTAACGGGAACTGATCGATGAAAGCTGCGAAATTCGAACTTGACCAGCCAGTGGGCCTGGAGCTGGCGCTGCAAGCGCTGGCGCAAGGCGCCGGCATGGCGCGTGCGCTAGCCGGCGGCCAGTCGCTGGTGCCGATGCTGAACCTGCGGCTGGCGCCGCTGGATTGCCTGGTTGACCTGTCGCGCATTACCGAACTCAAGCAAGTGCAGGACCGGGGCGACAGCATGCTGTACGGCGCCATGCTGCGGCATGCCGACTTTGAAGATGGCCGCGTGCCCGACTGCGCCAATGGCCTGATGCAGCATGCAGCCGGACAGATCGCCTATCGCGCCGTGCGCAATCGCGGCACGATTGGCGGTGCGATTGCGCTGGCCGATCCGGCCGCTGACTGGCTGACGGTGGGGGTCTTGCTCGACGCCCGCATCCATCTCGCCAGCGTCGACGGCAAGCGCAGCATTCCCTTGACCGAGTTCGTGGTCGGCCCCTACATGACTGCGCTCGCCGAGAACGAGCTGATGACGGGTGTCGAAGTGCCCAAGCTGGCGCCTGCTGCGCGCTGGGGTTATTACAAGGTCATGCGCAAGACCGGCGAATACGCCGACTCGTTTGCGCTGGCGCTGTCGGATGGCGCGCGCGCACGGGTTGTCGTCGGCGCGGTCGACGGCACGCCGCTGGTGCTGGCGCAGACAGCACAAGCCGTGTTGGCGGGTGCTGCCGGCGCCGCGCTGGCGGCGATCGTCGGGCAAGAACTTGGCGACGCCGGACGCGACTTTACACCCGCAAAAATCCTGCTGCACCGCACCGCTGTATGCCGTGCAATCGCTGACTTGAGGAAGAAATGAGCACACGCATCACGCTGACCGTCAACGGCCAGAAAGTGTCGGGCGACGTCGAGCCGCGCACCCACCTGGCTGATTTCCTGCGCGAGCAATTGCGCCTGACCTCGATCCACCTCGGCTGCGAACATGGTGTTTGCGGCGCCTGCACCATCCTGATAGACGGCGAGCCTGCCCGTTCCTGCATTGCCCTGGCGGCGACCCTGGACGGTGCCGACATCACCACGCTGGAAGGCATGAAGGACGATGCGCTGATGCAGCGGCTGAAGGACTCGTTCCATGAAGAGCACGGCTTGCAATGCGGCTTTTGCACGCCCGGCATGCTGGTCAGCTCATGGGACCTGCTGCAGCGCAAGGGCAAGGTCGACGAAAAGACGATCCGCTGCGACATGAGCGGCAACCTGTGTCGTTGCACCGGCTACCAGGGTATCGTGCGCTCGATCAAGGCAGTGGCTGATACGCTGCCGGAGAAGAATTGAAACAGGCATGAGGCAGGCAGTCAGGCAGGGGCGGGCACCAGGCAAGCACCCGGCCGCGCCAGCCTGTCCCGGCCGTGTTGGCAACTGGCAGCGATCAACGATTATTTGCGGAGAAAATGATGAACAGAACAACAGTCCTGGGCGGCGCGATGCTGCCGCATGCGCCACAGTTCTTCACACGGCCCGATTCGGAGTCGAAAGAAACCATCAAGGCAGTCGAAGATGCGGCAGCCGAGATCGGCCGCCAGTTACGTGCATTGAAACCGGACCTGTGGATCATGATCGCCAACGACCATGCCCAGCAGTTTTTCCACAACTGCGCGCCGCCGTTTACCTTGCACACCGGCGGCGAGGCCAGCGGCAGCTTCGCCGGCAAGACTTTCCAGCATAAGGTTCCAAGCGAAATTTCATTCGAGATCGTGCGCGAGCTGTATCGCAACGGCTTTGATCCGGCATTCACCAGCACCGCGGAAATCGATTATGCGCTGGGCATCCCGCTGACCCATCTTGGTGTGGGCCCCGATGATGTGGTACTACCGATCTATGTCAACGCCTACCTGCCGCCGCAGCCCAGCATCGAACGCTGCTACGCCTTCGGCAATGCGCTGGCCAATGCCGTCACCAAGCTTGGCCTGCGCACGGTGGTGTGCGCCTCCGGCGGCATGTCGCATTTCCCGGGAACCGACCGCTATGCCGATCCGGACCTGGCCTTCGACAAGGCTTTGCTCGACCGCTTGCGCGATGGCTCCCTGAAGTCGCTGATCGGCTACACCGACAAGCAGCTCGACGACACCGGCAACATCGAGCTGCGCTGCTGGGGCCTGGCCGCTGGCGCGCTCGGTGATCGCAAGCCGGACATGTTGGAGCTCAACCCGAGCTGGCACCACAACTACGCTTCGCTTGGATGGTGGTCGCCACCGGCGCCGGAAACCACGCCGCATTATCCGAATATTCGTCCTGATCTGGTGCAGGTGACGGCGGCGCTGCATGCGATTGCACATGACGCGTCAGCGCGCGAGGTGTATCACGTCAATCCGGAAAGCTTTGCTGATCGCTACAAGCTCACGGCCGAGCAGCGGGCCGCGCTGATCAAGATGGATTTCCCAGCTTTCGTGGCCATGGGCGCGCATCCGCTGACGCCGTTCCTGGCCAACATGCATGTGGAACGCATGCGAAAGGCCGGGAAGTAAATTGGTGCAGGCCGGCGTGCCGATTCGTCGCATCGACAAGGTTCGCCCATCAATCAGGAAAACTGGAAAACAATATCAATGAATCGTCTCACGTCCTGGATCAATGACACCCACGCAGCGCCCTCCGGCGCAGCATTCGCCTTCGTCGCACCACAGCACAACCAGCCGGTTTTCGACATTGAAGAAAGTACCGAGGACGTGATCGACGCCGCGGTGCAATCCGCGCAGCAGGCATTTTTGCAGAACAAGCGTTCAACGCTGGCGCAACGCACGGCCTGGCTGAACTTGCTGGCCCAGGTGCTGGAAGCCAATGCGGCGCGGCTGGCCGAAATCATTTGCCAGGACGTTGGCAAGCCGATCCGCGCCGCCAATTTTGAAGCAGGCCGCGGTGCGCAGTTTGCCCGCGCCTGCGCCGCCGCCGTGCAGCAACTGGCCGGCGAGGTGGTGCCGGTCGACGCGGCTGCGGCTGGCGCCGGTCATTTCGGCTTTACCCGGCATGTGCCAATTGGCGTAGTGGCGGCAATCACGCCGTTCAACGCGCCGATCAACCTGCTGGTGCAAAAGCTGGCACCGGCGCTGGCGGCAGGCAATGCCGTGGTCGCCAAACCGGCGCCGGCGGGTACCCGCGCTGCGCTGCTGCTGGCCGAAGAAATGGTCAAGGCCGGCTTGCCAAAAGGCATGTTCAATGTCGTCACTGGCGACAAGGATGCGGCCGTCGCCCTGGTCAAGCATGCGCTGGTACGCGCCGTCAGTTTTACCGGTGGCACGCTGGGCGGCGAAATACTGTTACGCCATGCCGGCAACAAGAAATTCGTGTCCGAACTGGGTTCGAACGCAGCCAATATCGTGTTGGCCGATGCCGACTTGCCGGATGCGGCGACCAAGATCGCGGCTGCCGCTTTCGAAGCCAGCGGCCAGCAATGCATTTCGGCCCAGCGCGTGATTGTCGAGCAAGCCGTGGTCGCGCAGTTCACTGAATTGTTTGTCGCGGCATCCGCCAAGCTCAAGGTCGGTCCGGCGCAGGATCCCGCCACCGATGTCGGGCCGATGGTATCGGTACTGTCGGCCAATCGCGTCATGGGCATGGTCGCCAATGCCTTGGAAAACGGTGCATCGTGTGCGCTGGCGCCAAAGCAGGATGGCGCCACTGTGTCGCCTGGCATCCTGGTCGACGTGCCGCGGCACGCCAAACTGTGGACCGACGAAGTATTCGGACCGCTGGCGCTGGTGATGCCGGCGGCCGACATCGACGACGCGCTGGCACTGGCCAACGATTCGCCGTTCGGCCTGCAAGGCGCTGTGTTTACCAGCAGCCTGAAATCGGCATTTCGCTTTTCCGAGGAATTCGATGTCGGTTCGATGTGGGTCAATGAAGCCAGCCGCTTCCGGCTCGACATGTATCCGTTCGGCGGCATGAAGCAAAGCGGTATTGGCCGCGAGGGCGTCAAGTACGCCATCGAAGAATTGACGCAACTGAAATTCACCGGGATAAAACTTTGAGCGACCTGGCCCGCCTCCAGCAAGCCTGCACTGTCGAAGGTCGCCGCGCCGTGACGGCGGCCTTGCCGCAATCGGCGAGCGCCGGCATGTCCGCTTATGCGCAGGGCGGCAACGCCTTCGACGCGGCGCTGGCCGCCTGCTTCGTCGAGACCGTGGCCTTGCCGATGAAGTGCGGATTGGCCGGTGACGTGATTGCCCTGTTCCGGGTCCGTGGCGGCCCGGTCCAGACTTTGTTTTCAGTCGGCGCAGGCGCAGCTAGCCTGGCCAGCAATACATTGGAAAAGCTGGGCCCGAAATCGGTCGGCGTGCCCGGCGCGCCGGATGGCTACGCCGCGTTGCACCGGATGGCCCGCTTGCCGCTGGATCGCCTGGTGCAGCCAGCCGTGGCGGCCGCCAACAATGGCGTCTGGTGGACCCGTACCGCGCTGTCTTATTTGCCGGAGTCGCGCGAGTTGCTGCAAAAGTGGAGTCCGGATTGCGTTTATCTGGCCGGACCCGAGCCCAAGGTCGGCGACCGCCTGCATTTGCCGGGACTGGGCAGCTTGCTGGAAGAGTTCGCACGCTGCGGCAGCGAGCTGTTTTTCGGGGCTGCGGGCGCGCAACTGGTGCATGAATTGTCGGCGCGCGGCGGTTTCCTGCGCGAAGAGGATTTGCGCGTGCATCCGGCGCGCATCGTCGCGCCGCGCGTGACGGAATTTGCCGACGGCGTCCGCTTGTATGCGACCCCGGCCCCCACGCATGGCGGCTTGCTCGGCGAAGTGCTGCAACGACTGCTGGCCGGTAATGAACAGCAAGCGACGGTCGTTGCAGAAATGCGGGCCCTGGCGCGTGCTGCCGGTCGCGATGGTCGCGACCCGGGAACCTCGCTGGTCACGGCCGCGGACGATGAAGGCAATGCCGTGGTGGTGGTGCACAGCAATTCCTTCCCGCGCTTTGGCTCGGGCGTGGTGCTGTCCAACGGACTGGTGTTGGCCAACCGGCCGGGGCGCGGCTTTGACTTGCAGGCAGCACCGGGTTCGCCGAATGCGCCCGCACCAGGCAAGACGCCGCCGACGACCTTGCACGCATGGGCGCTGGAAAACCGGCATGGACTCACTTTTGGCGGCACGCCAGGCGGCGTCAACCAATTGCCGTGGAACGTGCAGAGCGTGGCGCAATTGTTGCAGGATTGCCCCTTGCAAGAGGTCGTGACCAGCCCGCGCTGGTCGACCGACGACAGTGGCAAATATTCTGCCGAGCCAGGCGCGGCGATCGATGTCGCGCAATTCGAGGTGCGCATGGTCGCGCCGCTGTCGAACCGCTCGGTGCAGCAACTCATGCGGATCCGACCCGATGGCTCGCTGCAGGCGGCAGCAGATCCCCGCACCAACGCGCAAGCCTGCGCGGTCTATTGAACATCATGGAACTGAAAAAATCTTTCGATACCCGTTTTTCTCCCGAGCAGACCTGGGAGGGTTTGTCGGATATCCATCTGGTGGCCAGTTGCCTGCCGGGTGCATCGATCACCGAGCAAATCACGGCCGATGAATACAAGGGCAAGTTGTCAGTCAAGGTCGGCCCCTTGGCTGCCGGTTTCGATGGCCTGATTTCGATCGAGCGCGATGCGCTTGAGCGAGTGGCGCTGGTGACCGGCAAGGGCGCAGATGCAAAGAGCAGCTCGCGCGTGACGGCAAAAATGCGTTACCAGGTCACGCCGGGCGTGGATGGCGGCGCCCATGTCGAGATCGTCTCCGACATCAGCCTGGCGGGTGCGCTGGCGCAGTTCGGCAAGGCGGCCGTGATGCAGGAAATTGCCAACCGCATGACCAATGAGTTCGTGCGGCAGTTCGAGAGCCGGCTGGCAGAGCAGGAAGCCGTGGCCGCGAGCGCCGACACGGCGCAAGCGCCGGATGCCGGCGGGGCGACGGCGACTGCGCCGGCGGGGCCCGACACCGGGCCCAGGCCGCCAGTCGCGGCGCCGCAGTCCGCACCCTCACAGCTCGATGCCGGCAATCTTTTGTGGGTGATCCTGAAGGATCGCATAGCCGGATTTTTCAAGCGGATTTTCAAGTGATGTCACGGTAATCGCCGCGGCATGGCAGCGACGGGCACTATGGCGTCCGGGTAACAAGGAATGTCGGCAGTCAGTCAGTAAAACAGCAGCACGGCAACATGCAGCACAGCGCAGGGCATTTCAACGAAGCGGGCACACGGCAGCATTTTTTCTCATCCACGGAGAACACGAATGAAATTCTCGATATTGACAACATCCTTGTCCCTGGCCGGACTGCTGGTTTCCGGCCACGTACTGGCGCAGCAGACCATCAAGATCGGCCTGATCCAGCCTTTGACCGGTTCGGTCGCCTACAACGGTAATGCCGACGTGGAGGGCTCCAAGCTCGCCGTGGAAGAGCGCAATGCCAAAGGTGGCGTACTCGGCAAGAAGATCGAACTGGTGATCGAAGACGGCCAGTGCAAGCCGGCCAACTCGGTCAATGCTGCCGAGAAGCTGATCCAGAAAGACAAGGTCGTCACGCTGTCGGGCGCATTCTGCAGTTCCTCCACCGCCGCGGTGATGCCGATCGCCGAGAAGTACAAGATGCCGCTGGTGACCGGGGTGTCGTCCAAGGCGGACCTGACCGACAAGGGCAATAAGTACTTCTTCCGCGCGACCGAGACCGATGCCCTGCTGGCCCGGACCTTCGCCCAGATCCTGACCAACAACCTCAAGCTCAAGAACGTTGCCTACATCGGCGTGAATGACGACTGGGGCCGCGGCGGCGTGGATGAATTTTCCAAGCAGCTCGGTTCGCTCGGCGCCACCACGGCGATGAAGG
>NZ_JAUSNH010000122.1 GCF_030645335.1 Lacisediminimonas sp.
ACCTACCTGCAGCCCCTGTACACCGAGCCGCTGATCAATGTGCCAGGCGGCTACGCCACCTACACGCCGCCGCCCTACATGCCGCGGGCCGCCGCACGCAAGAGCAATGTGCCGCTGATCTTCGCCAACCCGGCCAAGGTCTCGCGCGACTTCCTGCAGTTGCTGGCTGCGCTGCCGGGCAAGAAATGCTTCGTGCACCGGCAGTACAGATACGCCCGCGTGCGGGAACGGATTGAAACCGTGCTCGATCCGGCGTCGGTGGAATATATTTGCCCGCGTTCGCACCAGGAAGCGCTGGAAGTGATCAGCCAGCACAAGGTCATGATCGACACCTTTCCGTACAGTGGCGGACTGACAGCGCGTGAAGCGCGGGCGCTGGGGGTGGGTGTGAAGACGCGGGTCGGCGAATTGTTCTGTGAGCGGCATGGGGCAGGGTAGCGGGCGGTCGCGTTCAAGCGTGATGCGCTGCATGTAAAACTTGCAAATATCCCTGTTTCGTAATAACTTTTTGACGAAAAGGCGGTTTTGTAATTAAAAGTTTGAGCGCATAATTAAAAAATGACAGATTTGCTCGGCTACGGGTGGCTTGTTGATCACTTCAACTTGGCCTTGGTGCAACGCTTGCGAGTCACCAGCCGGGCCGGCATGCGCCGGCATACGACTGTAGAGAACGGTTACGTTACCGAGGTGCTCACCCAAAACGCATCGCCCAATGGCGTGCGCGGCCACCTGACGTTTGCGCTCAAGCACGAAGGCGTGGCGCTGGAATTGCTGTCCCGGCTTTTTGCGGTGCTCGACCCGGCAGAGTTGCTGGCCTGGATTGCTGCCGAACCGACCGGGGAATATGCCCGCCGTACTTGTTTTCTGTATGAGTGGATCACTGGAAACGAACTCGACCATGGCGACGCAATTGCCCGAGGTAATTACGTCAACGTCATCGACGATGAGCGTTACCTGACCAGCACACAGCCAGAACTCAACCGTCGGTGGCGGGTCCGCAACAATTTGCCCGGCACGCCGGCATATTGCCCGACGGTGTTTCGCACCGAGCGGGTTAAACAGGCAGAGCGCTACGATTGCGCCGGGCAGATGGCGGCGCTGCAGGCCGAATTTGGCGAAGACTTGCTCATGCGAAGCGCAGTCTGGCTGACCCTGAAAGAGAGCCGCTCCAGTTTCGCCATCGAGCACGCGGAAAGCCAGAAAGATCGCATCCAGCGTTTTGCCGCGGTCATGGCAGAGCGCTGCGGCTTTTACGACAGCCCGCTTGATCCGGATGCGCTTGCTACCTTGCAGTCCGAAATCCTGGGTGATGCTGCGATACGCTTTGGCTTGCGACAGTCCCCTGTGTTCGTGGGGTCGGTGGTACGGTTTGCCCATGTGGTGCATTACATAGCGCCGCAAGCTGCTGACGTGGCGTCGCTGCTCGGCGGTCTTGCTGCTTTTGAGCGTTGCACGCGGGGCCGTTCGCCGATTGTCCGCGCAGCTGCGCTATCGTTCGGTTTTGTGTATATCCACCCATTGGCTGATGGCAACGGGCGGATTTCCCGTTTCCTGGTGAACGATGTTTTGCGGCGCGACCAGGCGATCGCCTTGCCGCTGATCCTTCCGATATCCGCCACCATTACGGAAAGCGCTGCCGCGCGTGCTGGCTATGATCGTGTGCTGGAGCAGTTTTCCAGGCCCTTCATGCATCGTTATGCCAGTGCCTATCGCTTTGGCGATCGCGTGATGTATGACGATGGTGTGCTCTCGGACCTGGAATTCAGCCAATACCAGGATGCGCTGCACAGTTGGCGCTTCCCTGACCTGACCAGTCATGCAGAATATTTGGCCGATGTAATCGAAGAAACTGTGCGGGTAGAAATGCGCAGCGAAGCCAAGCTTTTGCGCCGGCATGATTCAGCGCGCGCTGCAATCAAGGATGTGGTGGAGATTCCAAATACCAACTTGGACCGTATAATTCAATCCCTGATCCAGAACGATTACCGCGTGTCCGGTAAATTGAAGAACACGTTTCCGATGATTACCGAGCGCTCCGGCCTCTGGGAACAGATTACCCAGGCAGTGCGCGACGCCATGATTGACGATGCCAGCATGCAGGCTGATCCCGGCGGGGAATAGCGCGGCAGGGAAGCAACAAGCAGGAAACAAGGAAGCAAGGAAGCAAGGAAGCAAATAGGAAAGTGGGGCGCGGCCGCGTGTGGCCCGGTCTAAACGAAAAGGACTTCAAGATGCAATTAGCGCAATCGCTAAAGCAACAAACACCCGCCACTCCACGCCGTGGAATTATCCTCGCAGGCGGTTCAGGCACACGACTGCACCCGGTCACGATGTCGGTCTCCAAGCAGCTACTGCCGGTGTACGACAAGCCGATGATTTATTACCCGCTGACCACGCTGATGCTGGCGGGCATGCGCGACATCCTACTTATCTCTACGCCGCATGACTTGCCCTTCTATCATCGCTTGCTGGGTGACGGCAACCAGTGGGGCATCAATTTGCAATATGCCGAGCAACCGTCGCCAGATGGCCTGGCGCAGGCGTTTATCATTGGCCGCGAATTCGTGCGCGCCCAACCATCCTGCCTGATCCTGGGTGACAATATTTTTTATGGTCACGACCTCGACACGCAGCTGCGCAGCGCGGGTGAACAAGAGCACGGCGCGCGGGTGTTCGCCTATCACGTGCATGACCCCGAGCGTTATGGCGTGGTTGAATTCGACGACGCCCGCCACGCCATCAGCATCGAAGAAAAGCCGGCCACCCCAAAGTCCAACTACGCCGTCACCGGCCTGTATTTCTACGATGCGCAAGTGTGCGACATTGCCGCATCGGTGAAACCCTCTGCCCGTGGCGAACTGGAAATCACCGACGTCAATCGCGCCTACCTGGCCAAGGGCCAGCTCGACGTGGAAGTCATGGGGCGCGGCATGGCCTGGCTGGACACCGGCACGCATGAATCCCTGCTCGAAGCCTCGCAATACATCGCCACCATTGAAAAACGCCAGGGTTTGAAAGTGGCGTGCCCGGAAGAGATTGCTTACCGCAAGGGCTATATCGATGCAGCCCAACTGGCCCGGCTGGCCGAACCCTTGCGCAAGAACGCCTATGGGCAATACCTGATCAACATCCTCGATTCAAAGGTGTATTGAGCGTGCAAGCATTTCCCACAGCGATACCGGAAGTCAAAGTCATCCAGCCCAAGGTGTTTGGCGATGCGCGCGGATTTTTCTATGAAAGTTTTAACGCCCGCAAATTTGCCGAACTGACGGGTGTGTCGACGCCTTTCGTGCAGGACAACCATTCCCGTTCGGTGCGCGGTGTGCTGCGCGGCCTGCATTACCAGATCCGGCAGCCGCAGGGCAAACTGGTGCGCGTGGTGGCGGGCGAGATATTCGACGTCGCCGTCGACATCCGGCGCAATTCACCGACCTTTGGCAAATGGGTCGGTGAAACCCTGTCCAGCGACAACCAGCGCCAGATCTGGGTGCCGGCCGGCTTTGCGCACGGCTTTGTCGTGGTGTCGGAATTTGCCGAGGTGCTGTACAAGACCACCGATTACTGGGCGCCGGAGCACGAGCGCAGCATTATTTGGAACGACCCGGGGATTGGTATTACCTGGCCCGATGTGGGCGGGCCGGTGTTGTCGGCGAAGGACCAGGTGGGATCATTGTTGCGGGATGCGGAGGTTTTTGAGTAAACAACGAACAGAAGGGGAATATTGCGACGCGACGCCGCACTGGTTTTTTATCCTTCGCGCCCAGCAATCAGTTGCTATATTCCTATGGCGCAATCGGTTATGATCGACCACTGATAATCATTTACTTTCCGGGTCTTTCATGAGTAAGAAATCGCAGCCGCCTTCCAATGTCATCGCCATCTCAAAGCCGCCTTCCAGGGCTGCAAAGCAAAGCGCAAAAGCGCCCATGACGGCAGTGCCGGAAGCGCCGCCAGCGGTCAAGAAGGCGGTTGCGGCGGTTAAAGCGACTTCTTCACCCGCCGCCAAAATGCCCATGAAGCCGTTGGTCAAGGCCGTAGGCAAGCAGAGTACCAAACCAGCTGCAAAGCCGGCTACGAAGCCAACACTAAAGTCCGCGACCAAGCCAGATGCAACAAAGCCGGCCGCTGCAAAGCCAGTCTCCAAGGCCGTTGCCGATCCGGTCGAAAAAGCCGCAGTCAAGCCAGCGGCCAAAACGAAAGCCACGCCAGCAGTCAAGCCAACAGCCAAACCGGCAGCCAAAAAGAGCAGCGCCGCCGCGCCCGTGCCGGCGGCAAAGCCCGCATCGACGCCAGCGGCAGTCACTGCAAAGCCAAAGTCGGCCCGCAAAAAGGCAGGTGCCACGGCAGCGGCATTACCAGCCACCGACATCCCGCCATCGGCCGTGCCGCCTACCGGCAGCAGCGCGCTGGAAAAGAACCTTGCTGCGCGTCCGGCAAGTTCGCTGCGTTCGCCGATCCGGATTTTCCAGATTTATTTCGAAGCCTGGCAAAAGGATTTGCTCGATCCGGCTTTCGCCGCGCTCAATAATGCCGGCGTCAAAGCCGAGTCCATGGAATTCGACGTATTCGAGCGCCTGGCGCGTTCAGAGCATGTAAAAGGCGCCACGCTGTGGGGTGCGCTGTCGTGGCGTTTTGCCGAAAAGACCGGCATGAGCGGGCAGGACCTGATCGCCGCGCTGCAGGCCAATCCGGGCATGGATGTGTATTACTGCAATCCGCATCCGCAAAACGAGGCACTGTTCCACAATATGTGGACCCAGGGCGAGACCACCCATCCGCGCTTCCTGGCCCTGTCGCGGGCGCTGTTCCAGGCAGTGGGCTTGCCAGAGGAAGAGCTCAGCAATATTGCGACATCGGCATCGTATTCCTCGGCAAATTACTTCATTGCGTCGCCGGCGTTCTGGAGCAAGTACCTGGTGTTCGTGCGCAAGGTACTGACGCTAGCCGACAAGAAACTGTCGCCGGAGGCGCGCAATCTGTTGCATTCGGAGATGGCGGACGACCGTGGCATCCATCGCGGTGCGACCTATGTGCCATTCATTGTCGAGCGCTTGTTCCCGGTATTCCTGAAAACCGAGGGCCGTGGCTTGAAAGCATTCAAGATTGCCTTGCCGGAGCGGGAACGCGAAATGAACGTGCACCTGAAACTGCTGCGCGAAATGAAAGACGTCGCCCACCGCACCAAATCGCCCTGGCTGGCTGCGTGCTGGGTCAATTACCGCAATCTCTATCTGTCGCAGACCAATGGCAAGGCGTGGTGCCAGAAATACCTGCGCGCCGTGACGCCGCCCGACATCAAGTTCGGCTGAACGTCATGCATGTCGAGTTCGTCTCATCCAGATCCTTGCGGGAAAAGCGCTGGGAAACCGATGGCGTACTGGTCGTCATGCCATTCACCAAGCCGGCAGAGGCGCGCCGCACGGCACAGTTGATGGCGCGCCGCTCCGGCACTGACGGACTGTTGCTGGGCGTGTATGACGAAGGCTTGCATGCGCCGCCTGCGGCGCTGGCATCGTCGCCGCCAGCCGCTGCGCCCGCCGCACCCGCTGCACCGTCAACGTCCTCACCCTTGCCAATTGCTGCCGACGGCAACGTAGCCGCAGATGTGGCCGCGGCTGCCGGGCGCGCCGGTTTTGTTGCCCTGGTCAATGCGGTTTTTCAATCCAGCGTTAGCCCCTGGTTCTGTTATGTCGCGCAGGATGCTTTTCCTGGCCGCCAATGGTTGTCGATTGCCTTGGCCGGGCTGGAGCACAAGAAGGGCGTGCTGGCCTCATTCAATGACGGTAAATGGCATGGCCGGCTGGCGTCGTTTGGCCTGGCCCGTCGGGAATGGGCGGAGAAACTCTATGGCGGGGATTTCTTTTTTCCTGGCTATGGCCGGCATTACGCCGACGTTGAATTGACGGTACTGGCTTTGCAGCAGCAAGGCCTGGTATATACGCCCGAAAGCGTACTGGTCGAAATCGATTGGGAAAAAGACGGCAAGCCGGTCAGCCGGGAGGACCGGGCGCTTTATCTGTCCCGCGTGCAGCAGCGGTTCGATGGCCGGGTGGATCAACCCGCGCTGCTTGAACGGTTTCGCTAGTTTTACTGGTTTCCCGAGCTCGTAGCGCCATTCGGATTAGCCGGTTGGCGGATTGCGCCGATCGCTTATCAGCAAACGCATCTTCCGCATCGCACTCAATTCCTACAAATTGCATCTTTCGCATTCAGGCCTTGCCGTGTGTGGCATGATGCGGGGACATTGGCAGAGTTCGTGTAATTCTGCATCTGCCCATCTAATAAGTCTCTTGCATTTTGTTATTAATTTGACTATCTGGGCGGTGACCGTATGCATATCAATTTTTGTCGTTGATTGGCGCTATTCGTACTAACCGCTATTTTTAAATTTACGAAAATCTGTTAAAAGCTGTACGCAGATTTATTCGAGGCCATTTCATTTTTATCAATGTTCAGTGACTGGTTGTGCTGTAATTTTTAATTTCACAGGAGAGAATCTATGAAGAGCTACAAGGAAATGCAAGCTGAAATCAAGGACCTGCAAGCCAAGGCCGAAAAGCAAAGACAGTCCGAGATTCAGAAGGCGATTGACGACATCAAGCAAACCATGAGCGATTTCGGCATTTCGATCGACGATCTGTCGCCATCGAAGAAGTCGCGCAAGACTGGTGCTACGGGCAGCGTCAAGCCGAAATATCGGAATCCGGCGACTGGGGATACCTGGACTGGTCGGGGCAAGCCGCCGCGGTGGATTGCTGGCAAGGATCGGGAACAGTACCTGATCGGGTAATTGGTGGATTGACGGCTTGATTGGGGCGGATGGCTTGATCGCCCCGGATCGGTGGTGCTTGCGGGGTTGGCGGGGGCCTGACTGGATTCGGGGGGAATGGCCGGCCGCTGGGCTGTATTCCGGCTGGATGATGGATTTTTGCTGGTTTGCTGTCTGTGCTTGTTGCTTGTTTGTTGCTTGTTTGTTTCTCGTATTTTGGTTTTATTGTGGTTAAGCGGGGTGTGCGCCCCCGCGGGCGCGTAACTTTCTTTTTGGCGGCGCCAAAAAGAAAGTCACCAAAGAAAAAGGCG
>NZ_JAUSNH010000134.1 GCF_030645335.1 Lacisediminimonas sp.
AGGTGTTCGCCCAGCAGGCGGCTGCGCATGCGGGCGATCGCCGCGGCGATCCTTTGCTGCCGGGCCGGATCGCCGCAGGCTTCGATTGTCAGGTTGCATTCGGTATCGGCCGCCATCGAGCGGCTCGACAAGTTGGCCGAACCGATCGACAGCAGCCGGTCATCCATCGTGAATACCTTGCTGTGCACATTCAGGCAGCCGCCTGGCAAATCCGGCAAGTAGGGGAAATACAGGCGATAGCGGCGATGGTGGTCGGCCGCGTCCAGCTTGCGCTGCATGCGCGCGCGCAATACGCCCATGGTCACCTCCTCCAGCCATCCGCTCTGGGTCTGCGGCGACACCACCACCACGTCGGGCGCGTCATCTTGCAGCAAACGTTGCCCGAGGGCTTCGGCGATCAGGCCGGAAGTAAAATACTGGCTTTCAAAGAACAGGTGCCGCTGCGCACCGGCAATCGCATCCAGGTGCAGCCGCCGCACTTCGTGCACCCCGGGGCGGCCCTGCCAGGCCGGCTCGGTACGTGAAATGGCGACGCTCAGGTCGGTCAGGTCGGGTTGCACGAAAGCGGGCCATCTTTCATGCCGCTCTTCGCAAAGACTGACTGCGGCCCGGCCCGTGGCCTGCAACCAGCGCAGCCGGCACAGCACGCCCAGCGCGCGCGCCGCCTCGCCATCCACCATTGCCTGCACGTCGTGGAAGGGGCCGAACGGCGTGCCGTCCGGGTCATGCCGCAAGGGCGCGTTGCTGCTGTGCTCGGGCGTGTCCCAGCGGCTGCGCGTGAGGTCCAGTCCGCCGACGAAAGCCAGGGCGTCGTCCACCACCACCACTTTCTGATGGTGCGAGCCGCCGATCGGATGCTGCGCGTCGAGCGCGAAATGCAGGCGGTCATGGGTGCGCCAGCCAAACTTGACCAGCGGCAGCCATTCGCGCTCCAGCGCATACAACATGGCGAAGTCCCAGTTCAGCACATAGACCTGCAAGGCCGGACGCTCGGCGACGATGGCATGCAGGAAATCACCCAGCGCCTCGGGATAGCCGTCGTCGGCGCCGCCAGGCATCAGCCGCATGCGGGTATCCACATCCCAACTCAGGATGAACACGCTGTGGCGCGCCGCCACGATAGCGGCGCGTACGCAACGGAAATAGTCGGCGGCATCGACCAGCATCGCCATGCGCCTGGCGGGTTCTATGCGCCAGCAGTTGCGGCCGGGCTGCAACAGCGCAGCCGACTCCATCGACGGGTTGGCAATTGGGTGCATGCTGGAGGGAGCCGGCCGGGCCGGGGCCTTGTCGGCTTGCCGTGCTTGTGGTGTCTTTCGACTGTTCAGACAATGTCCTGTTTGATGCCGGGCAGCCAGGAAGTTCCACTGCCACGCAGCCACCAGCATGCGGGAACTTGATTCATGCCCGATGGAGCGGGCGCACACCGGTTGCAGGACCGGCTTGATCCGGCGCAAGGACCCGGGATACCTGCATGCGACTACACTGTAGCCTGGCCATCACCGGAATACAGAATGGATTATCCCGTCGTCGACACGCAAATCTCGCCCGAGGGCAATCTGGAAGTCCTCTCCAAGGCAGAAGTCCGCAAGCTGCTCGACAGCAGCCAGGGCGGCCTGTACCAGGTGTTCCGCAATTGCGCGCTGGCAGTGCTCAATGCCGGCAACGCGCTGGACGACGGCAAGATACTGCTGGAACGCTACCGCTCGTTCGATATCAGCATCATCGAGCGCGAACGCGGCATCAAGCTCGATATCAAGGGCGCGCCGGCCAGCGCCTTCGTTGACGACAAGATGATCAAGGGCTTGCATGAGCACCTGTTCGCGGTGCTGCGCGACGTCCTGTTCGTCAACGACGAAATCATTGGCAACCCCAACTTCGACCTGAACCGCTCGTCGGGCGTGACCGATGCCGTATTCCACATCTTGCGCAACGCCAATGCACTGCGGCCCCTGGTCAGCCCGAATATGGTGGTGTGCTGGGGCGGCCATTCGATTTCCCGCGAGGAATACGACTACTCCAAGACTGCCGGCTATGAACTGGGACTGCGGATGATGGACATTTGCACCGGCTGCGGCCCCGGCGCAATGAAAGGCCCGATGAAAGGCGCCACCATCGGCCATGCCAAGCAGCGCATGCCTGGCGGGCGCTACCTGGGGGTGTCGGAACCCGGCATCATCGCCGCCGAGTCGCCCAACCCGATCGTCAACGACCTGGTGGTGATGCCCGACATCGAGAAGCGGCTGGAAGCATTTGTCCGCATCGCTCACGGCATCATCGTGTTCCCCGGCGGCGTGGGCACCACCGAAGAAATCCTGTACATCCTGGGCATCCTGCTGCATCCGGACAATGCCGCGATACCGTTTCCGCTGGTGTTTACCGGGCCGGGTACGTCGGCCGACTATTTCCGGCAAGTGGATGATTTCATCGGGAAGACGCTCGGCCCCGAAGCGCAACAACGCTACCAGATCATCATCGACGATCCGGTGAGGGTGGCGCGCGAAATGCAAAAGGGAATCCAGAAGGTGCGGGAATATCGCAAGGCGCGCGGCGATGCCTACTATTTCAACTGGGCACTGCGCATCGATCACGCGTTCCAGCTACCGTTCCAGCCGACCCATGAGAACATGCGCAACCTGTCGCTGCACAAGGGCCAGCCGGCCCACCTGCTGGCGGCCAACCTGCGGCGCGCTTTCTCCGGCGTGGTGGCCGGCAACGTCAAGGACCAGGGCATCCGGGCAATCGAACAATACGGTCTGTTCGAAATCCATGGCGACACTGCCATCATGGAACCGATGGATGCGCTGCTCAATGCCTTCGTCGTCCAGCACCGGATGAAGCTGCCCGGCACACGTTACGAACCTTGCTACCGGATCGTGCACTAGGCCGTATCGGGCGCCCGACTCAAGCGATTGCCGAAAAAGTAGACCGCAGGAGGCGATATAGCGTGATCGCACGCGAGCGATCACGCACGCCGGATTTTCGGGAAAAACCGGCCAGTCATCCCGGCGTATTCGCGGTAGCCGGCGAAGCGTGCGTCCAGCGCCCTTTCTTCCATCGCTGACTTGAGGTGCAGGATGATGAACAACAGCAGCCACAACAGGAACTTGATCCAGTCCAGGTACAGCACCACCAGTCCCAGGCCCAGCAGCAGCACCGCGACATACATCGGATGCTGGACGTAGGCATAAGGGCCGGTGGTGATCAGGCGGGCATTCGGCTTCAAGTCCGGACGCAGGTTGAAATTGCCGGGCCGGTTCGCGTACAGCGACCACAGTCCCATTGCCACGCCGGCCAACAGCAACACCCATGCATAGCCGGCTCCGCCAGCCGTCCGCCAGGGCCACGCCAGCATCAGCAGCAGCCCCATCTGCAGCGTCAATAACAATAATCCGGACATATTGATGACTCCTGTGATCCGATAGCCGATTCGGTGTGCGGCGCGCCCCGCGCTACCGGTCGCGCGCTGGCCGCTTGTCAGGCGCCGGTCTGCATCAAGGCCTCGACCTGGGAAGCTTCCAGATAACACCACTCCCCTTCATCAAGTCCCAGGGACGCCAGCGACAGCGGGCCGATGGCGATCCGTTGCAGGCTCACGCAATGATTGCCGGCCGCCGCCAGCATGCGGCGAACCTGATGGTATTTGCCTTGCTCGAGGATGATCTCCAGCCGCGACTCATCGACTTCCTGGCAAGACAAGGCGCGCAGTGGCCCGGCCTCGTCATGCAACTGCACGCCATGCAGCAATTGCTCGATCAGTTGCGGCGACACCGGTGCGGCCGTGGTGGCCAGGTAGACTTTGGGTACATGTCGGCGCGGCGACGTCATTGCATGGATGAACGCGCCATCGTCCGACAGCAACAACAGTCCGGTGGTGTCGTGGTCGAGACGTCCGACCGACTGCACGTCGCGCCAGCCGAACTGCTCGGGCAATAGCCGCATCACGCCCGGGTGATGGCTCGGCTTGCGCGAGCATTCGAAATCGGCCGGCTTGTTCAGCGCCAGGTATAGATGCGTGCGTACCTGCCAGGGTTCGCCGAACACGGTGAACTGCAGTCCCTCGGTCGGGAATGCGGTTTTCCAGGCATCCACTGGCTGGCCCTCGACGCTCACCTCGCCAGCGGCGATCAGTTCGCGGCAATATTTGCGGCTGCCGAAGCCTTGCGATTGCAATATTCTGTCCAGACTCATTTTGCTCATGGGTGTACTTTACCATTGGCGCGCCCGGGCTCGGCTACACTGAGCGCCGTTTGCCCTTTGTCATTTGCATTTTTTGTCCTGATTTTTTCATCATCCCGGAGGAGTTTCATGGCTCGTATTCCCTATCAGCCTGCTGACATCGCAGAACCCAAGGCCGTTGTGGACGCCGTTCGCGCGCGGCGTGGCGGCGGTCTTTTGAACCTTGATCGCATGCTGCTGCATAGCCCGGCGCTGGCGCGTGGCTGGAATGCTTTCCTGGGGGAAGTGCGTACCGGACTTTCCGTGTCGCCGCGCTTGCGGGAGATCGGGATGTGCGTGGTGGCCATGCTGAACGGGGCTGAATACGAGTTCTTTCACCATGCGCCGGAGCTGATCAAGGCGGGCGGAACCGAGGAGCAGGTGCAGGCCTTGCGGGATCCGGTTTCGGCGCTTGGCCGGGATGACCTGTTCACCCCGATTGACCTGGCGACGATCCGGGTGACGATCGAAATGACGCGGGATGTGCAGGTCAGCGATGCGGCGTTTGATGCTTTGCGGGTTGCTTTGGGGAGCGAGCAGGAGTTGGTGGAGTTGGTTGCGGTGGTGGCTGCTTATAATATGGTTTCGCGGTTTTTGGTGGCGTTGGGGGTGGAGCCCGAGTAATCTATTTTCTGGTCTAATTTTTTGTTATTTCTGGTTGATTGCCTCGGATTAAAACATCCGAAGCAATCAACCAAAAAAACACAAAAACCACCCTGAATTAACGTTTCCGCCCCAAGCGATAATTCAGCCCGTCCACAATATCCGGAAACCCACCCTTCTTCGCAAAATCGACCACATCCATCCCCACATCATTACGCAAGGCCGCATCCGCCCCCTCCTCCAGCAACAGCTTGACAGTCAGGATATGCCCGCCCCAGGCCGCCATCATCAAGGGCGTCGTCCGGTTCGGCGACTCCGCATCGATATACGCATGACGCTCAAGCAAGAAACTGACGATTTCATTGCTCCCGGCAGCGGCCGCGTAATGCAGGGCCGTCCACCCGGGCCGATTGATCTGCGCCCCTTTCGCCACAAGCGCCTCCACCGCCGCCTTGTTGCGCCGGTATGCCGCAATCATCAGCGCGTTGTCCCCATTGCGGATCTTCATCTCGAGGTCGGTACCGCGCGCGCCAAGCAGCACGCGAAAAACATCCATCGAATCATGCCGCAGCGCCAGGATCATCCCGGTATCGCCGCGCTGCTCCTCGGCCGCGTTAGGATCGAATCCACGCTGCAACAAGGACTGCACCGCCCGGGCGTCATTACGCTTGACCGCCTCGAAATAATCTTCAAAAGCGCCAGCCCAAGCGACTGACATGGGCAGCCACAACAGCATGCATGCAAACAGCGAAAAAACTGTCCTGCGTGTACGGCAAACAAATCCGGTCATGGTGTTACCCCGAAAAGACGACAGAAATTCTCGCTGGTCTGGCGCGCCAGTTGTTCCACCGGCACGCCCTTCAGGCGCGCAATGAACTCAGCCGTATACCGCACGAAACCCGGTTCATTGGTCTTGCCGCGCATCGGCACCGGCGCGAGATAAGGCGCGTCGGTCTCGATCAGCATGCGCTCCAGTGGCACGGCCAGCGCCACGGCCTGCAAATCGCGCGCGCTCTTGAACGTGACAATCCCGGAAAAAGAAATATAAAACCCCAGTTCCATCGCCGCCTGCGCCACCTCCAGCGATTCAGTGAAGCAATGCATCACGCCGCCAACGCCGCCATCGGCAATACCGGCGCCCTCTTCCTTCATCAGCCGCAAGGTGTCGGCCGACGCAGCACGCGTGTGAATGATCAGCGGCTTGCGGCTCGCGCGCGATGCCCGTATATGGGTGCGGAAACGCTCGCGCTGCCATTCAAGGTCGCCTTCGAGCCGATAGTAGTCAAGGCCGGTTTCGCCGATCGCGACCACGCGCGGATGGTCCGCCAGCGCCAGCAATTGCTCAACGGTGGGTTCTGGCGTGTCCGCATAATCCGGATGCACGCCAACCGATGCATACAGGTGGGGAAACTGTTCGGCCAGTTGCAGGACGGAGGGAAATTCGGGCAATTCCACGCAAACGCACAATGCATGCGTGACGCCGTTCTCGCGCATCCGTTCCAGGATCTCGGGCAATCGCTCGCGCAGTTCGGGAAAATTCAGGTGGCAGTGGGAGTCGATGTACATGGGCGCAATTCTACCGCCCTGCAGCACCCCGCGCCGGGGGCCAGGCAATCAAATGCGTCTGCGTCAGAGCGTGTGGGTCGCGCGCGAGGACCCGATTGCCGCGCCAAGTATCTCTTCGATCCGGTGTCGCACCCGTTGCCCGCCTTCATCAGCGGGGAAATGCACGCCGATTCCCTGGGCCTTGTTATTGTTCGCACCAGCCGGCGTTACCCAAACCACCTTGCCGGCCACCGGGTATTTGTTGCCGTCATCCATCAAGCCGAGGATCAGGTAAATGTCGTCGCCGAGTTTGTAAGTCTTGTTGGTCGGCACGAAAATGCCGCCGTTTTTCAGGAAGGGCATGTAGGCCGCGTACAGCGCCGCCTTTTCCTTGATCGCAAGCGACAGCACCGACGGACGGCCAATGCCGGGCGCACTGCCGCCGGCGTTGCCTGCTCCACTGCCTGCCACACTTCCCGCTGCTGTTGCTTCGGACATCTGTACCCCTAACTCGTGATCCGTGATCCGGCGAACAACCCGGCATACTCCAGCAACATGTCTTCGATGAACAAGCGCGCCGACATCGGGTGGTCGGCTATCGCACGACGATCATTGAAACTTTTTACTGCACCGGCCAGCCCGGCAATATCGCTGCGCCTTGCCAGTGCCGCCAATTGCTTTTCATGGGAGGGATAATAGCGGATTCTGCCTGAAAGTTTTAGCAGGAAAAGATCATGTATCCAACGTTGCATCGACGCCACGAGTGCGGCCAGCGGAATCTTTTGCAGGCGCTCGGCAGTCTTGATCGCCGCCTCTGTTCCCGGCGTTGCCAGGTGCAGCAGCAATTCGTCAATTGCCCCCCGCAACTCGCTGTCGGCCATTTCCTGCGCCCTCAGTGGCGCACCGCCTTGTTCAGCCAGCAAGGCTTCGGCGTTCTTGACGCCGGCTGACTGCAGCCATTGCAGGGACTGCGCCCGCGGTGGCTCGCCCATCGGAAATTTGCGACAACGCGACAGGATGGTCGGCAGCAAGCGATCGAGGCTGTCCGTTACCAGCAGGAATACGGTGGACGGCGATGGCTCCTCCAGCATTTTCAGCAGCGCATTGGCCGCGATATGGTTGAGCGTCTCGGCCGGATACAACAGGATCACGCGCCGGCCCTGGCGGTGGGTCGACATGTTGATGAAGTCGGCCAGCGCGCGCACCTGCACGATGCGGATATCCTTGGACGGTGCCTTGCTGCTGCGCGCGGCGGGCTTTTCGCCGGTGGCTTCGTTGTCGCCGTCGGCGCCCTCTGCGCTGTCGTTGCTGGCATCCTCGGCATCGAGCAACTCCGGCCGCACGCGCCGATAGTCCGGGTGCGAATACTGCACGAACCAGGTGCAGGAGGCACAGGCATTGCAGGCGTGGCCGCCGGCGTCGGGCCGTTCGCACAACAGCGCCTGGGCAAATCGTTCGGCAAATGCGGTCTTGCCGGTGCCGCGCGGCCCGTGGATCAGCAGCGCATGCGGCAGGCGCGGCAGCATTTGTTGCAACTGCAACCAGGCCGGCCCTTGCCACGGATACAGGCCGTGTGGGTTGGTGCCCGCCTTTGCGTTTGCATTGGCGTTTGGATTAGCGTTGGCGTCGGTGCTGTCCATGCCTAGATCGTTGCCAGTATCTGGTCCAGCCGGGCATGGGTCTGTTCGACTGGACAGGTCGAATCGATCACGCGAAAACGCTGCGCAAAATCCTGCGCGCGCTGCAGGTAGACCGCCCGCGTGGCGGCAAAGAATTCCGCCTTTTCCTGCTCGAAGCGATCCAGTTCGCGGCTGGCGTCCAGGCGCGAGCGCGCTACTTCCAGCGGCACATCGAACAACAGGGTCAGGTCGGGCTGCCGGTTCGGATGCACCCATTGCTCCAGCACCTGCAGCTTGTCCAGGGACAGCTTGCGCCCCCCGCCCTGGTAAGCAAAGCTGGCATCGGTGAAGCGATCCGAGATCACCCATTCGCCACGCGCCAGGGCCGGCTCGATCACCTGCGCCAGGTGCTCGCGTCGGGCGGCAAACATCAACAGCGTTTCCGTTTCCAGGTGCATTTTTTCATGCAGCAGCATTTCACGCAGCCGCTCCCCCAGCGGCGTGCCGCCGGGTTCGCGCGTGGTGTGCACCAGCAGGCCGCGCTGGCGCAGCTTTTCCGCCACGTAGCCGATATGGGTCGACTTGCCAGCCCCGTCTATGCCTTCGAATGTGATGAATTTTCCGCTCGTCATGTCTTGTCTGGCTGCTGTGTGATGTGGCTGCCTTTATTTGGCGGCTGTGCCCGCTGGCGCTGGTTTTCCGCCGCGCTGGAACTTGTTGACTGCGCGGTTGTGATCGTCGAGGTTGCCTGAAAAATGGCTGCTGCCATTGCCGCGCGACACGAAATACAGCATGTCCGATTGCGCCGGATTGAGCGCGGCCTTCAGCGCGGCAACGCCAGGCAACGCGATCGGCGTGGGCGGCAGACCGGCACGGGTATAAGTGTTGTACGGGGTATCGGATTGCAGGTCGCGCTTACGCAAATTACCCTGGAACTGCTGGCCCATGCCGTAGATCACGGTCGGATCGGTCTGCAGCATCATGCCGATCCGCAGACGGTTGACGAACACGGAAGCGATCATGTCGCGCTCGCTGTGCAGGCCGGTTTCCTTCTCGACGATCGAGGCCATGATCAGCGCCTCGTAAGGTGTCTTGTAGGGCAGGCCGGGAACGCGCGCTTGCCAGGCTTCATTCAGGCGCGCCAGCATCAGGCCATGCGCCTGGCGGTAGACCTGCAGGTCGCTGGCCCCTTTCGCGAACAAATAGGTATCCGGGAAAAACAAGCCTTCGGGCAATTTGAAATCGGGCGAGATTTTTGCCATCAGTTCAGCGTCGGAGAGACTGGCGGTATCGTGGCTGAGCGACTTGTGTGCATTGATCGCTTGCCGCATCTGGCCGAAGGTCCAGCCTTCGATCACGGTCAGCGCATGCTGGGCAAACTCGCCGCGCACCAATTGCTGGATCAGCCGTCGTGGCGTGGTGCCGCCCTCGATCTCATAACTGCCGGCCTTGATCCGGGCGCTGCTTCCCGTGAGCCTGGCCAGCAATTCCAGCAGCATCGGCTGGACCGGAACTCCGGCCGCCTCGATCTGCTCGGTCGCAGCGCGCGTGCCGCTGCCCGGCTTGATGGTGAACGCGACCGGTGCATGGCCCGCAGGAAGGATAGGCGCCTGCGACCACCACAGGAAGCCGCCACTGCCCAGCAAGCAAAGGAGTAACAGCAGGACAATGAATTTTTTCAAACCGGGGAACCTGTATCTATCTGACGACGCCTCCCGCTGTATTCCCCGCTGGTTTCCGGGGACTGCTGGCAGGCGGTCTGACGCAATTTTGCAGCGCCACTATAATCAACGCGTCACCATGATAGCTGAAACAATCCCAGCCACCCATTCCATGAGCGCATTACCAAGCCACTGGTTGCAATTCCTGCAAGAGCACGGCGCAGGGAACACGGCGCGGTCGGCCGATGCGCCACAGGATAACTTTGTCGCCCCGCTGACGCACCTGGGCACGATCGCCGTCAGCGGCGAGGACGCCGCAAAATTCCTGCACGCCCAGCTGACCAACGACATAGAACAACTCACGCCCGGCGAAGCTAGGCTGGCCGGCTATTGCAGCGCCAAGGGACGCATGCTGGCCAGCATGCTGGCCTGGCGCGACGGCGACACGGTCACGCTGCAACTGCCGCAGGACCTTCTGCCCGCGATCCAGAAGCGCTTGCAAATGTTCGTACTGCGCGCCAAGGCAAAGCTCAGCGACACCAGCACGACGCAAGTCGCCATTGGCGTGGTCGGCCAACTCGCCGCGGCCAGGCTGGCCGAACTGGTCGGCTGCGCCCTGCCGCAGCAGGTTTACACAAAAACCACCCAGGGCCAGCAAGTACTGTTGCGCTTGCCGGACGCCGCCGGCGCGCCGCGCTACCAGTGGCTGGCCGATGTCGAGAGCGCCATGCGCGCCTGGCCGGCCTTGATACAGGCGGTGCCGCAGGCCAGCAGCAGCCAATGGCGGCGTACTGACATCGACGCCGGCATTCCGATGATCGTCGCGGCCACGCAAGAAAAATTCGTACCGCAAATGATCAACTTCGAACTGATCGGCGGCGTCAATTTTCGCAAGGGTTGCTATCCCGGCCAGGAAATCGTGGCGCGCAGCCAGTACCTGGGCAAACTCAAGCGGCGCATGTTGCCCGCCGAAGTCGATGCCAGCGGCGTCCAGCCGGGCGCCGAGGTCTACGCCAGCACCGACCCCACCCAGCCGAGCGGACAGATCGTCAATGCCGAGCCGATTGCCAATGGCCGAAGCGCCTGCCTGGTCGAACTGAAAACCGCCGTGCTGGAGCAGGGAGCGACATTGCACCTGGGCGCGCCCGACGGCGCGCAGTTGCAGCTACAATCTCTGCCCTACCCCCTTACGGAGCCTGCCTGATGGATTTATACGTTTACTACCGGGTTCGCAGCGATGCTGCGGCAGCACTGCATCCAAAGGTCGTGGCAATGCAAGCCCGGCTGGCCGAAAAATTCAAGCTGGCCGTCAGCCTGAAGCGCCGGCCCGGTGAATCCAAGGGCGAGCAAACCTGGATGGAAGTCTACCCGGGGACTCCGGAGGGATTCGCCCAGGCTTTGCAGGAAGCTGTCGATGCAGACGGCCTTGCCGAGCACATGTCGGGCGGCCGCCATACCGAAGTCTTCACGGACATTTCCGCATGTGCCTGATCGTGTTTGCCTGGCAGGTGGTGCCTGGTGCGCCACTGGTCGCTGCTGCAAACCGCGATGAGTATTACGAGCGTCCTGCCAGCCCGGCCGGATGGTGGGAAGACCAGCCCGAGATTTACGCCGGCCGCGACCTGCAAGCCGGCGGCACCTGGATCGGCATCACCCGCAGCGGCCGCTTTGCGGCATTGACCAATATCCGTAATCCGGCCGACAAGCGCAGCGATGCGCCGAGCCGCGGCGCACTGACGACCGACTTCCTGCGCGGCGTGACGACGGCGGAACATTACGTCGCACAGTTGCGCGAGAAGGCCGACCGCTACAACGGTTTCAACCTGCTGGTGGGTGACCGCGATCAATTGGTCTGGTACTCCAATCGCGGCGACGACGACCTGCGCAACGGCCGAGCGCTGGCGCCGGGCCTGTATGGCCTGTCCAACGCCCAGCTCGACACGCCGTGGCCAAAGGTCGTGCGCACCAAGGCGCAATTCGCCAGCCTGCTGTGCCAGGGGGCGACCCAGGACGCCTACTTTGACATGCTGGCTGACACCACGATCGCGTCGGATTGCCGCTTGCCGAAAACCGGCGTCGATATCGAGACCGAAAGATGGCTCTCGCCAGTGCTGATACGCTCAGCCTCCTACGGCACGCGGGTATCGACCATCGTGACCTTGCGCCAGGATGGCAGCAGCGCCTTGCTGGAGCGGCCGGTCGCGACCACCCAGGACGAGCCCGGACATCAATGCGATATGCCGCTGCGCAAGGGCAATCGCATTGCGACATGCGGTATGCCGGCATCGTCGAACACATCGCCCTCCTCGACAAACCCGAATCGCCGATAAAATCCGCTCGCCTGCACTTGTGCATGCAGGCGCACGGCCGGGTCGCCGCGCAGGCGCGCACGTTCAATCAGTACATGCAGCAATGCGGCGCCAATGCCGCACCCGCGCTGCGCTGCCACCACCGCCATGCGCCCGATGTGCCCGTCCGGCAGCAAGCGGGCCGTACCCACCGCCTGCTCGCCTATCCATGCCACTGCATGTTCGGCCAGCGGATCCATTTCATCGAGCTCCAGCGCCAGCGGCACGCCTTGTTCGACAACAAACACCGCATGCCGCAGCGGCGCAGCCGCAGCGCCTTGCCCGGCCCAGTCGCCGACAACGATGCTTACAGGGCTTGCGGCGGACATTTTTCGAGCGCCGTGATCGCGGCACGCCAGTCTTCCGGCACCGGTATCCCCTTGCGCGCAGCCACATCGGCATAGACGTAAAACAGCTCACCTGAAATCAGGTGTTGCTCACCGCGGTAGATTTCCAGCACCAGTCGCATCGAGGAGCGCCCGAAGCCGGCGCAACGCACGCCGATGTCGAGCATGTCATCGAAACGGGCCGAATCGTGATATTCGATACTGGCCTTGCGGGCAAACAGTTCCTGCCCGGCCTTGGCCTGCTCGATCACGCTGGGCAGGCCAGTGGCGCGCCAGTACTCGGTAAAGCCGACGTCGAAATAAGTCAGGTAGTGGCCATTGAATACGATCGCCTGCATGTCGACTTCCGACCAGCGCACACGCAAGGTATGAAAAAAAGCGAAATCGGCCCTGGCCATGTCAGTCTCCTGTCCTCATGATCGTTGTCGGTGACGGTTTTGGCGTGACCTGCCTGCGGCGCGCAGGGCAGCACGCCGGCAGGACACCCTGCCGCCTTACTGCCAGGCCGATTCGGCCACGATCCGCCACTGCGCGCCTTCCTGCGCCCAGTATTGCCGCATGCGCTGCGATTGCACCGGGCGGCCGTTCTGTGCGGCGTCCTGGGTAAAGGTCGCCACCAGCAGCTCGCTCGTCCCCGGATAGCGGAAGTAGCTGATGTCGCGCACGGTCAGGCTGGCGTTCGGCAGGGCCGATAGCCACTTTTTCTGGCGCTCCAGCCAGGTGTCAAGATTACCTTGTTCGGCCTTGAAGTTGCGCGAGTAATGGGCGCGCAGCCGTTGCGGATCGGGGCCGGCAAAGTCGCGACGCCAGTGGTCGGTCAGCCCATTGGCCAGCACGCGGTCGCGGTCGAGCTTGTCGCGCGACACGAAACGCACGTCGTCGGTGATCACCACCGGGGTAACGCCGATTTCGGCAGTCTGCACCAGACGCAACAGGTCGGGGTTGGTCAGCACCACACAACCGTCGGACGACAGCGGCGGCCGGCTGAAACTATCCGCTGGCGTGCCATGCAGCCAGATACCCGATCCGCTGCGCCCGTGCAGCCGGTCCCATTCATTCGGATAACTGATGGGCAAGGCGCCGGAACCATAGAAGTCGGGCAGCTTTTTCCCTTGCAGCAGCTTGGTGACGTAGTACACGCCAAGCGGCGTCTTCTGGTCACCTTCACGCAACTTGTTGATGCCCAGCTTGCCCTGGCTGATGTAGTAGTCGGTCAGGAAATGCGGATAGCCGTTACGGTTTTCGTAGACGTAAAGGCGCGAGCGGCGGGTGTCGACAACATAGGCCACGCGCTGGTCAGGCCGCAGTTGCAGCAGCGCAGCCGGCACCAGCTTCGGATCGGGCCGCTGGCGCAGCGCCAGCATGCGCGCCTGCGCTTCGTGCCGCAGGTTCTGCAAGCGCTCGGCCGGCGCGCCCGGTGCGGCGCCGAGCGCCTGTACCGGCTGCGTGTGCATCAGCAGCAAGTCACCGCGAATCAGGTGCGCCAGATGGAAATTCGGGTAGGCGGCGATCAGCGCGTCCGCCTTGGCCAGCGCACTGCGCAGCCGGTTGGCGCCGAGGTCCTGGTAGAGGCCGATCAGCAAGGCATCGGCATCCGGCGCGGCTGCTTGCGCCGGCGTCGGGCGCAAAGTCGGCGCGGTGGCGGCAGTTTTCTGCGACGGCAGCGCACTTGCGCTGCCAAACGGCAAACCCGCCAGCGCGGCCAGCAGGCAGGCAATACCTGCACGGCGAAAAACTGCCTGAAGCTTGGCTGCTTGCATCAATTACCCGTGCTTTCCTTCTGGATCAGCCATTTGCCGCGCTGTTTGACCAGTACCAGGGTCTTGCGGCTATTGGCTGTGAGCCGATCGGAGACATAAGCCTGGCGGAAGCGGACGGTGGCGCGGTTATTCTCGATGCTGACCTGCGGCGCTTCGACCCGCACGCTGATGCGGCCCTTGCCAACGATGCGGGCCTGACGCTCATCCGACCATGCCTTGCGTGACTGGTTGCCGGGCGTATCAAAATCCGCGGCGTAGTGGCCCAGGTAGGCTTTGACGTCGCGCGCGCTCCAGGCCCGCGCCCAGCTCGAAACCGCCGCCATTACGGCGTCGCGCTCGGCGTCGGAACGGGCTGGTTTTTGCTGGCTGGCCTTGGGAGGCGGGGCTGGTTCAGGCTTTGCCTGTGGTGCAGGCGCTTTCGCTATCTCGAGCGGCCGCGCTGGCGGAGCGGCTGGCGTTGGCAAGGGTGCGGCGGCGAGCTTGGCCGGCGCTGCTTTTTGCGCAGCGGCAGGTGGTGCCGCCACAACGGGCGGCGCGGCGGCTGCGGCGGCCGGTTTTGGCAGCGGCTTGCTGTCGGCGACCTGGATCGGCGGCGCACCGTTTACCGCCAGGTATCGTACCAGCGTCAACTTGGATTTGGCGCTGGTATTGCCCGAGTCCAGTTGCAGCGCCCTGTCATACGCAATGCTGGCCAGCCGGGCGTGGATATCGCCCAGGTTTTCGTACGCGGTGGCGTAGGAGGGATTGGTGCGGATTGCCTTGTCGAGCGCGCTACGGGCCTTCTCGTACTGCCCCTGGGCGGCGTACAGGACTGCGAGGTTATTGAACGGTTCGGGCAGGTTGGGGTAATCCTCGGTCAGGCGGGTGAACACGACAATGGCGTCTTGCTGGCGGTTCATTTCGGTCAGGATCACGCCCTTGATGAAACGCATTTGCGGATCACGCGGCTTGGCGGACAAGAAGGCGTCGGCCTTGCTGAGTGCGGCCGGGTATTGGGATGACCTGATCAGCCGGTCGATGTCGGTCAATTCGTCGGCGTGGGCCGGGGCTGCGAAGTTCAGTGCATAGATGATCACTGCTACTAGGAGAGCGGGGACGCCAAGGGGGGCTTGGCAATGACGGTTAGGCATGTCGTAACGATGTGCGGAAAAGCGTATGGTACACCGGGGATGGGGGGTGATGAGTTGGGCTTGGGAAACAGATTTACGGAACAGAAAATCATTGGCGTGCTGAAAGAAGCAGAGTCGGCGCACGAGGCTCGGGTGCCTGTATGCCGTGATACCAACGAACTAAAGCAAAAATCCGCGAATCAAGGAATTAACCAAAACCGGCTCTTCATGCACCACCCAATGCGACCCCTCCGGCACCCGCACGATTTCCAACTGATCAACGAACAACGCCAACCCCTCCAGCAAGCGTGTAGAAAGCGCGACATCCTTCTCACGCCAAATCACCAAGGTCTTGACCCGAACCCGGAAATCCTCCGGATCCAGTGTCAATGCCGCCGGACCGGGGTCGCCATCCACCGGCGGATACAGCGGCGACGCCCGGTAATAATTGACCCCGCCAGTGAGCCCCCGCCGCCAATTCTCCCGATACCGCTCCCGCACAGCCCCGTCAAACCACCCCGCAGCGGGCTGCCCCATCCCCGACAACAGCGCCTCCAGCCGTGCAAAATCGTTCTCGGCCAATAAAGCCTCGACCCCCGGCTTGCGCAAGAAATTCATGTAAGCACTGGCCTGCTGCTGCAGCCGATCATGCATCAGCGCCTGCGCAAACAGGTAGGGATGCGGCGCATTGATGATCACCATCCGAGAAAACAAGTCTGGCCAGGAAATCGCCATGTTCCAGGCAATCGCGCCACCCCAGTCATGCGCCACCAGCACGCACTGCTTGGCCCCCAGATGCCCGATCAACAGCCGCAAGTCTTCGGCAATATGACGCGCACGATAGGCAGACACCGCGCTGGGTTGGTCCGACAAATTGAAGCCCCGCAAATCGGGCGCCACCGCATGCCAATCGTGGCCAAACTCGGCAAGCTGCGCCTGCCATTCGAACCAGAATTCAGGAAAGCCATGCAGGAACAGTATCAGCGGCCGCGCCGGGTCGCCCGCACTCGCATAATGCAGCCGGGTGCCGTTCGACAGCGTGGCGAACTGGTTTTCAGTGATGGGCGCAGTCATCGGTTTGCTGCTCCTGTGATCGGCCCGGCTACGGAATGCACCTCGCCTGGCATCAAGTGGACCTGAACTTCTCTCTGAGCGAATCGCGCACATGCGGCACCGTCTCGTACGGGTCGCCCGGATTGCGCTGCGCCAGGATATCTTCCATCCGCTTTTGCACATGGCCCATCGCCTCGGGATGCGAGTAGATATAGAACTGGCGATTGCGGATTGCCGCAAAAGTCTTTTGCGCAACGTCTTCGGCCGTCAGCTTGCCGGACACGACGGCCTTGTCCAGCATCGCCTGCGCCGCCCGCTGGCTGGCTGTGAGTTGCTGGGCATTCTGCAATTCATCCGGACGGTTGCGATCGGACTGGCTGATACCGGTCGGCACGAAATACGGACACAGCACCGATGCATCGATCGGCGCATCGACCAGCTTCAGGTCCTGGTACAAGGATTCCGACAGCGATACCACCGCATGCTTGGAGACGTTATAGATACCCATCGTCGGCGGGTTGAGCAAACCGGCCATCGATGCGGTGTTCACGATGTGGCCCTGGTAGCTGGAATCGCGGCTGGCGCATTCCAGCATCAGCGGCGTGAAAATCCGCACGCCGTGGATCACGCCCCACAAGTTCACGCCAAGCACCCATTCCCAATCGGCCTGTGTGTTTTCCCACACCAGTCCGCCAGCGCCGACGCCGGCATTGTTGAACACCAGGTGCACCGCGCCGAAGCGCTGCATGCAGGCATCGGCCAGCGCCTGTACCTGCTCGCCGTGGCGCACGTCGCAGCGCATCGCCAGCACCTGCGCGCCCTGCCCTTCCAATTCGGCGCGCACCTGGTCCAGCGCCTCCATCTGCACATCCGCCAGCACCAGCTTCATTTCCAGCTGCGCAGCAATGCGGGCGAACTCGCGCCCGAAGCCGCTGGCCGCCCCGGTAATCACCGCCACCTTGTCCTTGAATCGTTCCATGTCATCTCCTCGATAATTCCAACGGCCAGGTCTGCCGCCTGCATGCAGCACCGCGCTCGACGCCAGGCGTCAGTCGATCAGTCGCACCAGTTGCTTGCCGAAATTCTTGCCGCGCAAAAGGCCGATCAGCGCCTCGGGTGCGGAACGCAGTCCCTGCGCCACCGACTCGCGATATTTCAGCTTGCCCTCGGCCAGCAATGCGCCCAGCTCGGCCAGGCCCTGCGGCCATAGGTCCATATGCTCGGACACGATGAAGCCACGCAGCGACAGACGCATGGTCAACAAGTTGCGCACGTTCCTCAACATCACGGCCTCGCCTTCATACGCCGAGATCAGTCCGCACAAGGCAATCCGGCCGAACGGATTCATCCGTCCCAGGCAAGCGTCGAACACTTCGCCGCCGACGTTTTCAAACAGGCCGTCGATGCCGGCGGGCGCGGCCTCCTGCAGGTCTTGCACCAGCCGGCCGGCCTTGTAATCGACGCAGGCGTCAAAGCCGAGCTCTTCGACCACATAGCGGCACTTGTCCGGTCCACCGGCAATGCCCACTGCGCGGCAGCCGCGTAGTCGCGCCAACTGCCCGACCACGCTGCCGACTGCGCCACTTGCGGCCGACACCACGACAGTCTCGCCCGCCTTGGGCGCAATGATCTGTGTCAGCCCATACCATGCCGTCATGCCCGGCATGCCGGCCGCGCCGAGGTAGGCCGACAGGGGAATGCGACTGGTGTCGAGCCGCCGCAGCCCGGTGCCGTCGGAGACGCCCATTTCGCTCCAGCCAAAGCCGCCGGCGACGAATTCGCCGACCTTGAAACGCGGGTTGTTCGATTCGATCACTTCGCCCACCGTGCCGCCCACCATCACGGCATTGATTGCCTGCGGCTCGGCATAGCTTTTCACGTCCTCCATGCGCATGCGCATGTAGGGGTCGACCGAGAGGTAATGATTGCGCACCAATAACTGGCCTGGCTGCAACACCGGCACCGGCACCCGCTCCAGCCGGAAATTGCCGGGGGAAACATGGCCCTGCGGACGCGAGGCCAGTACGATTTGCTGGTAAGTGGACATGGCCAATTCTCCTGTTGAACCTGCCGCCATGGCAGGAAACGCCCAACGATCAATGCAAGATGATGCTGCCGATTCAGTCGCGATGTTCCAGCTTTTTGGCGGCATCGAGCCGCCGCACCACCTTGAAAGTGCCCATTGCGCGCGCAGTGAGATGTTCGCCATCCCAGACTTCGCTCTCGCAAAACACCAGGCTCCTGGATTGATAAGTCACTTTGCCGCGTGCGCTGATGCGCTTGCCGGGGCTGCCGGCCGGCTGCATGAAGCTGCACTTCATTTCAATCGTGATGCCGCCCTGCGATTCCGGATCGGTCGAGCGCGCAGCCATTGACATGACAACGTCGAGCAAGCTCATCACGACACCGCCGTGTGCGACGTTCCAGCTATTGGTGTGGCGCGCTTCCAGCAGCAGCGTGACTTCGGCTTCGCCATTTTCCATGCGCACGAACTCGGCGCCGAGATCATGCAGGAACGGAATACGGATCGGAAATTCCTTGGGTGCGGGAGAAGTCATCAATGCACCGCCGATACGCCGCCATCGACCGCCAGGATCTGGCCGGTGATATGTTTGCAGGCGTCGGAAGCGAACAGTACGGCGGCGCCCTTCAAGTCCTCGTCGTCGCCGATGCGCTGCAAGGGCGCCTTGCTGCTGAGGGCGTCAACGCCCAGCGCTTCCAGCGCGCCCATGGTCATCTTCGACGGGAAAAACCCGGGCGCCAGTGCATTGACCGTAATGCCGTACTTGCCCCATTCTCCGGCCAGTGTGCGGGTGAAGTTGACCACGGCGCCCTTGGACGTGTTGTAGCCGATGGTCTGGATCGAATGCGGCCCGTTGCCTGACAGTCCGGCGATCGAGGCGATGTTGATGATGCGGCCGTATTTGCGTGGAATCATCGACGCGTTGGCCACCGCTTGCGACATCAGGAAGATGCTGCGCACGTTCAGGTTCATGACCTTGTCCCAGGCTTCCAGCGGCATCTGTTCGGCCGGCGCGCCCCAACTGGCGCCGGCGTTGTTGACCAGGATGTCGATCTGGCCCAGGCGCTTCATTGCCTCGGCCACCAGCGGCGCGACACTGGCCGCGTCCTGCAGGTCGGCGGCAATCGCGCTGGCCTTGGTGCCGCGCGCGGCCAGGTGCGCCACGGCGGCGTCCAGCTCGGCTTGCTTGCGCGCCACCAGCACCAGTGTCGCGCCCTGCTCGCCAAGCGCCTCGGCGATCTGCAAGCCTAAGCCGCGGGACCCACCGGTCACCAGCGCGGTCTTGCCGGCCAGGTCGAATAATTGTTTTACCTTGCGCATCTTGTCTCCATGAATAATCTGTTGCCGCTGGTGTCGCTGTTGTCGCTGTTATTGATGTTATTACTGATGTCATCTTATTTGCCGCTCAAGAGTATAGCCATAACCGCCACGCACCTGGATCGCCAGACTGTTGGCATCCAGGCACCACTGGCCCGGCCAGGACTTGGCGATGGGCGTCAATATGTCCAGCAGCAAGCCGGGGCGCTCGCGCGCTTCCTGATCCTCACCCGTACGCTATTCATCCACCAGCCGCGCGCAATACAGGCACAGCGCCATGCCGCCTTCGACATAGGCTTTCTGCGCCAGCCGCATGCGCTTCACATCGGTGTGCTCCTGCGCATGGTCAAGAGTCTTCATGATGGACTGAAGATTCCCTATGAGAGCCTGCTGGCCGAGGTCCCTTGATTGCCGAGTGATGCCAATGGCCGTAAGCGACGACCATTTGAAAGCGGTTTTCCTCCAGCTCGAGTCCCTCTTTCAGACCGACCAGAATAATTTCCTTTGCCGAACGCGACTTATCGAACTTATGTTCGCCAATTATTACTCAGGCTACTGGCGTCTGCACCCTATCCGGCACGCAACTGTTCCGCTTGGCCCGCGCCGGTGATGCGGGTGCGACTCGGCTGAAGCTGCTGAGCGTGAATCTGACGCGGTGGCCGAGAGCCGCGCTCGCCATAAACGGCGCAATGCCGCCCCGCATTTTCCATTACGTTATTCTGAAAAGAGAGTGAATCCATGGCCCATCCGGTAAACAAGAAAGTACGTGACAATTCCACCCTGAATACAACGACAACGACAACGACAACGACAACGACAACGACAACGACAACTACCACGGGCGCAACAGGGTCGGGCCAAGCGACTGGACCCTCCGTCGGTGTCGCATCGCGGGTCTGGATGGAGGCGGACCACGTCAATCAATTTTTGCTGGCGGAGCAGCTTGATACCAAGCTTGAGGAAGCTCGCGGCCAGGCCGACCAGTCCGCTTCCGACAATCCGGACAGGAATAAAAACTTGCGCTCCGGCCGCAAATCGTTTGAGGGGGCAAAGTCGGCTTCGCCGACAGAACCGGCTGTCAGGGGTTCGCTAGTTCGAACGCCAAAGACCAGGAATATCAAGGCGTACTTCAAACCGAGTGTCGACAAAGCGCTGGCGACCAAACAGTGCATGGTTAAATTCGATCAGGAATCAAGAGACGGAAATCTATACCTGAAGATGCCCACCATGGAACAGGTCAATAACTTGGCGAAATGGTTGCCCACGGCGCGTGTCACGAAGCTGACGCTGAGGCAGTCCGGCATCAGCGGTGACGAGACTGTCCGCATCCTTGCACCCGCGTTGAAGGAAAACGTCACCCTGACAGACCTTTGCCTTTTTTGGTGCGATATCACCGCCGTCGGCATGGCGCATCTGGCTGAAGTCATCGCAGGCAAACCTACACTCGTCTCTCTCGATTTGAGTCACAATCGCATTGGAGTCGATGGGGCCAAATCCTTGGCGGCCGCGCTGGAGGGCAACACGAAGCTGGCTAGACTTGAACTTGAGAATTGTGAGATTGGTACGGAAGGGGCGGTCTCAATCTGCAAAGCACTGAAAAATGCCCCCTTGGTTGCCCTTTGCCTCATCAAAAACAATATTGATGTCGCAGGTGCAGAGGCTGCGGTAGACCTGCTGTACAACAAGTCAAACATGAAGAGACTCTTCCTGTGCGACAACGAAATGGGCGCCGCTGGCGCGAAGTTAATTGCTTCCGCCGTGGCCCATCATGCCGGCCTTGAAATGCTCGGCTTGAGCGGCAACAAGATCGGCGACGCTGGTGCCAGCGCACTTGCGCAAGCACTTATAACCAACGACAAGCTACAGCGGCTCGTACTTATTGAAAGTGACATCGGTGCAGAGGGTGCTCTGGCACTTGTTCAAGCGTTGAAGGTTAACACCTCTGTTCGGACTTTCTTCTTCCATGGAAACAAGATAGGTGACGTAGCGGGCCGTGCGTTGCTGGAAGCGACGCGCGTCAATCCCCGGCTGACGTGTATTTGCGTGAGTGAAATCGACGTTTCAATAGCCAAGAGTATTAGCCAGCAGACGGATAAAAACGAGGAATTTCCTGTGGAAGCAGAAGGCGCCTTGTGCGCGCTCACGCTGACGATCAGACAGGCAATGTCTGGAAATTTGAACCAGAAGAATCCGGTTGAAGATATCCTGCCGATGCTGATTAACCACATTGCGCAAGTCGACGGGGGACGCGAAACGCTCACGAATTTAAGCCAGTCGATTGGTTCGTTCACTTTGCCGAAGTCAGACTAAAGGCACCGCGGTTGCAAGCACCCGGCAATCCCATCCTGGCCAGAATGACGGGATCCGAAACAAGGATGGCTGGACCGGCTTGCACCCCGTGATGCACAAGCAGTGACGAGGCCGGTTCTAGCACCGGCAGCTACACCGACGAGGACATTCGACCGAGATTGACGAAACTCCCAAAATGGGAGAAACTCATACGAATGAGAGTCATCGCAAAAAGCAGTCTGAAGATGTTTTGGGGCCGACCTGGCTGCGGTGATGCACGCGGCCCGCTGCATAGCTGGTATGACGAGGCAGTCAAGGCGATTTGGCGATCGCCGCAGGATGTCAAGGACCAGTACGCAAATGCCACCATCTGCGGCAACAACCGCGTGGTGTTCAACGTCGGCGGCAATAAGTACCGGCTGGTCGTGGAAATGCAGTACCGTGCTGGCATCGTCTGGGTAAAGTTTGTCGGCACCCATGCCCAATACGATCGCATTGATGTGGAGAACGTGAATGAATATTAAGCCGATCCGAAGCGACGATGACTTGAAGGCGGTTTTCCTCCGGCTCGAGTCCATTTTTCAGGCCGAGGAGCAGACCCCGGAGGCAGACGAGCGCGATGTGCTGGTGACACTCGTCGAAGCTTACGAGAACAAGCACTATGACTTCGGCCCGGCCGACCCCATCGAGGCCATCAAATTCCGGATGGAGCAACAAGGCCTGACTGCGCGCGACCTCGAGCCATTCATCGGGACCAGTGGCCGGGTTTCCGAAGTACTCAATCGCAAGCGACGCTTGAGCCTGCGCATGGTCAGGAGTCTTCATGATGGACTGAAGATTCCCTACGAGAGTCTGCTGGCCGAGGTTCATTGATCGCCGAGTGACGCCGATGGCCGCAAGCACCCGGCAATCCCATCGTGGCAAGAATTGCGGAATCCAGAACGAGGATGGCTTGGCGGTCTTGCGCCCACCGATGCGCAATCAGTTTCGCGATAGATCGTTAATGCAAACCGTTGCCCCGATTCAATTCATATCGGGCGCAGGCGCGCCAAGCAAGGTTCACTCTTGGATCTTCGCTCGTCGATGTTGACGATCACTTCTCAGTGCCTTCATCGAGCCGCCGCAGGAACGCCATTTTTTCCGCTATCCGGGACTCCAGTCCGCGTGGCACCGGCTGGTAGCAGCCGGGTTCGGGCATGCCATCGGCTACCAGGCGGATCGTGTCGCGCGCAACGAACGCGCGGGCGGGTCGGCTGCTCGTGTCAGAACCAGCTGTCCTGCATGTCGAGCGTCGTGGTGTCCAGGCTTTCCAGCAGATCTAGCTGCGACCCTACCTTGGGCAATTCCCAGCGGAAGAAATAAGCGGCCGCCTGCAGCTTGCCGCGGTAGAAATCGCTGTCTGGCGTTGTGCCACGCTGCGCCGCAAGCGCCTGTTCCAGCCAAATCCACGCCACCACCGTATGGCCGAAAGCCTCCAGATAGCAGCTGGCGTTGGCCAGCGTCTTGTTGGCATCGCCCGCCGCGTACAGCGCAGCCGTCACCTTGCCTATGCGCGCAAGCACTGCGGCTAGCGCGCGCCCCCAAGGGGCCAGCATGGCGTCGTCCTGCGCGCGGGCGATGCTGGCCTGCATCAGCCGGGCGAGCGCCTTCAGGGCCGCACCATCCTGCATCACCACCTTGCGCCCCAGCAGGTCCAGGCCCTGTATGCCGTGGGTGCCTTCGTGGATCGGATTGAGCCGGTTATCGCGATAGAACTGCTCGACATTGTATTCGCGGGTGTAGCCATAGCCGCCATGCACCTGGATCGCCAGGTTATTGGCCTCCAGGCACCACTGGCTGGGCCAGGACTTGGCGACCGGCGTCAGGATGTCGAGCAACAGGCCGGCGCGCCGGCGCTCTTCGAAGTCGGGCGCAGTGCGCTGGTCATCCACCAGACGGGCGCAATACAGGCACAGCGCCATGCCGCCTTCCACATAGGCTTTTTGCGCCAGCAGCATGCGCTTGACGTCGGTGTGCTGAATGATCGGCAGTTGCGGCTGTGACGGATCCTTGTTCAGCGGGTGACGTCCCTGCGGCCGCGTGCGCGCATAGTCCAGCGCATGCAGATAACCGGTATAACCGAGCGCCGCTGCGCCCAGGCCAACGCCGATACGGGCTTCATTCATCATGTGGAACATGTTGGCCAGGCCGCGGTGCTGCTGGCCGACCAGGTAGCCGATCGCGCCGGCCTGCCCTAGCGGACGAAATTTGCCTTCGCCAAAATTGAGCAGGCAGTTGGTCGTGCCGCGATAGCCCATTTTGTGGTTCAGGCCGGCCAGCACGACATCATTGCGTTCGCCGCGGCTGCCATCGCTGTTGACCAGGAATTTCGGCACGATGAAAAGCGAAATGCCTTTGACGCCGGCAATTGGCTTGCCATCCGGCCCCGGCACTTTTGCCAGCACCAGGTGGATGATGTTCTCCGACAGTTCGTGTTCGCCGGCAGAAATCCACATCTTGTTGCCCCACAGGCGATAGGACCCGTCTGCCTGTGCCAGCGCGCGCGTGCTGATGTCCGACAGGCTGGAGCCGGCCTGCGGTTCGGACAGGCACATGGTGCCCAGGTAACGGCCGGCCAGCATCGGCGTGACATAGCGCTCGATCTGTTCGGGCGTGCCGCACTTGAGCAAAGTATTGGCGCTGGCAATGGTCAGGAACGGATAGGCGCAAGTGCTGACGTTGGCGGCCTTGAACCAGGCAAAGGCGGCCTTCTCGACCAGGCAGGGCAACTGCATGCCACCGCGCTCGAAGTCCTGGCCGGCCGCCATCAGGCCGGCAGCGGCGAAAGCGTCGAGCGCGGTCTTGACTTCCGGGATCAGGTGAACCCGTTCACCATCGAAGCTCGGTTCCTGCTGGTCGCTTTTCTTGTTGTGCGGCGCGAACAGGTCGGTGGCGATCTGTTCGCACGTATCGATGGCGGCATCGAAGGTTTCACGGCTATGCTCGGCGAAGCGTTCGCGCCGGGTCAGTGCTTCTGCATCAAGCCATTCATACAGCAAGAATGCAAGGTCGCGCCGCGACAGGATTCTGGATTGCACGCTGGCAGGCTCCGGCGGATCAGACGACCTCGAACAATCCGGCCGCGCCCTGGCCGCCACCGATGCACATGGTCACGACCACATATTTCACGCCGCGCCGCTTACCTTCGATCAGCGCATGGCCGGTCAGGCGCGCGCCGGACACGCCATACGGATGGCCGACGGCAATCGCGCCGCCATTGACATTGAGACGGTCCATCGAAATTCCCAGCGTATCGGCGCAATACAGCACCTGCACGGCGAATGCTTCATTCAATTCCCACAGGCCGATGTCGTCCACCTTCAGGCCGGCGCGCTTGAGCAGGCGCGGAATGGCAAACACCGGACCGATCCCCATTTCATCGGGCTCGCATCCCGCCACCGCGAAACCGCGGAATATGCCCAGCGGCTGCAGGCCTTTTTGCGCTGCGAGCTTGTCGCTCATCAGGATCGCCATCGATGCGCCATCGGAAAACTGGCTGGCATTGCCGGCCGCAATGACGCCGCCGGGCATGGCCGGCCGGATTTTGGATACACCTTCATAGGTGGTGTCGCCGCGAATCCCTTCGTCGGCGGAAATCGTCACTTCGCGCGTGGCCAGCATGCCGGTTTCCTTGTCGGCCACGCCCATCACGGTCGTCATCGGCACGATTTCCTGGTCGAACCGGCCGGCGGCCTGGGCGGCGGCAGCGCGTTGCTGGCTTTGTGCGCCGTATTCATCCTGGCGCTCCCGCGGGATCTTGTAGCGGCTGGCGACGGTCTCGGCCGTTTGCAGCATCGGCCAGTACACCTCGGGCTTGTGCTGCTTGAGCCAGGTCTCGACGATCATGTGGCGATTGGCCTCTTGCTGCACGCAGGAAATCGACTCGACCCCACCGGCGGCATAGATGTCGCCCTCGCCGGCAATGATGCGCTGCGCTGCGGTGGCGATGGTCTGCAATCCGGATGAACAGAAACGATTGATCGTCATGCCAGCCGTCGTCACCGGACAACCACCGCGCAATGCGACCTGGCGCGCAATATTGCTGCCCGTCGCGCCTTCGGGTGTGGCGCAACCGACCAGCACGTCTTCCACTTCACCCGGCTCCAGACCGGCGCGCGCAATCGCGGCTTGCAGCACATGCCCACCCAGGGTCGCGCCGTGGGTCATGTTGAAAGCCCCTTTCCAGGACTTGGCCAGCCCGGTGCGGGCAGTGGATACGATGACGGCGTCTGTCATGGGGAGGTCTCCTGTGGCGGGGCTTTTTTAGCCGGTGTGTTGGGTTTGCACTGCGCTGAAGAATAGCATATTAGTACGGTCGTTCGGAAAGCTGGCGGCGCTCGCGTCGCCGTAAGTTTCTGTAAGTTTGAAGCAAGTTTTCCGTAAGTTTGACTGCCTACACTGTGCCAAGCTCCGGAGAACCTCGAGCTTTCCTAAATCAACTAAATAAATCAGGAGACAAGCATGGCCACAGTCCAGACCGCGTCACGCGGTATTACTGCGGAGGAGCGGAAGGTTATCTTCGCGTCCTCCCTGGGTACCGTGTTCGAATGGTATGACTTTTACCTGTACGGCTCGCTCGCTGCGATTATCGCAAAGCAATTCTTTGCCGGAACCGATCCCAACACTGCGTTCATCTTTGCCTTGCTTGCCTTCGCCGCCGGCTTCATCGTGCGTCCATTTGGCGCACTGGTGTTCGGTCGCCTGGGCGACATGATCGGCCGCAAGTACACGTTCCTGGTGACCATTGTCATCATGGGTGCGTCTACCTTCATTGTCGGACTGCTACCGACCTATGCGTCGATCGGCATTGCCGCACCGATCATCCTGATCTCGTTACGGATCTTGCAGGGATTGGCGCTCGGCGGCGAATACGGCGGCGCGGCAACCTATGTTGCCGAGCACGCACCGCACGACAAGCGCGGCGCATTCACCGCATGGATCCAGACCACGGCTACCCTTGGGCTGTTCATGTCGCTGATGGTGATCCTGGCCACCCGTACTGCCATTGGCGAAGCCGCATTTGCCGACTGGGGATGGCGCGTTCCTTTCCTGCTCTCCATCTTCCTGCTCGCGATTTCAGTCTGGATCCGCTTGTCGATGAACGAGTCGCCGGCCTTCGCCAAGATGAAGGCCGAAGGCAAGACTTCCAAGGCGCCGCTGTCGGAAGCCTTCGCCAAGTGGGGCAACCTGAAGATCGTGATCCTGGCGCTGATCGGCCTGACAGCCGGCCAGGCCGTGGTCTGGTACACCGGCCAGTTCTATGCGCTGTTCTTCCTGACGCAAACGCTGAAGGTTGACCTGTCCACCGCCAACTTGCTGATCGCCGCTTCGCTGGTGATCGGTACGCCATTCTTCATCGTGTTCGGTGCGTGGTCCGACAAGATCGGCCGCAAGCCGATCATCATGGCAGGTTGCCTGATTGCCGCACTGACCTATTTCCCGATCTTCAGCGCACTGACCCACTACGCTAATCCAGCCCTGGAAGCCGCCATCAAGAACGCACCAGTGACCGTCACGGCAGATCCGGCCAAGTGCCAGTTCCTGTTCAACCCGACCGGCACCAAGAAGTTCACGTCCTCCTGCGACATAGCACGTACGGTACTGGCCAGCGCTTCGGTGGCTTACACCAACGAGCCAGGTCCAACCGGTTCGCTCGCCAAGATCAAGATCGGCGACAAGGTCATCGAAGGCTATGACGCTAGCGGCCTGTCCAAAGCCGATGCCGACGCCAAGGACAAGGCATTCAAAAAGGAAATGAGCGACGCCATCAAGGCTGCCGGCTATCCCGCCAAGGCCGATCCGGCAGCCATCAACAAGCCGATGGTGCTGCTGCTGCTGGTGATCCTGGTGATCTACGTCACGATGGTGTATGGCCCGATCGCCGCGATGCTGGTTGAAATGTTCCCGACCCGCATCCGCTACACGTCGATGTCCCTGCCCTACCATATCGGTAACGGCTGGTTTGGCGGCCTGCTGCCAACCACCGCGTTCGCGCTGGTGGCGTACAAGGGCGACATCTACTACGGCCTGTGGTACCCGATCATCATCGCCCTGATGACCTTCGTGATCGGCATGATCTTCATCCGCGAAACCAAGGATGTCGACATCTACGCCGAAGAGCGCGGATAAAAAAATTCGGGCACGAATCTTCGTGCCCCTGCCGGACCGACACCCTGCATGCCATTGGCTGCAGGGTGTTTTTATTTCCATGAACGATTGTGCGTTCAGCGATATATGAGTCCTGCCCTATAGTCATTTAGCGACCGATGAGTTGTTCACCGCACCAGCTCGCAAGAGGCAATTAACAGATCAACTTTTTCGCAAACCCCTGTTACGAACGCGCCGACGTTTGCCGCCAGTGTGCGGCCGACGCATCGTCCTCCATCGACCAACAACAGGGAAAACCATTTTGGACTCGAATACGCCATTCAAGCAGCGCGCCAATCCATCTTCACCACGACGCGCGCACACAAGCAGTACAGCAAGCCCGGCGGGAAACCGCCAGCGCAGCGAAGGCCTGCAGCGAACAGCCTCATCGCCGCCGCGCGTGGTTACCGCACGGCGCGAAGAAGTGCGCGCCGTGCGTGCAGCATGGTCACAGCTCAAGAACGAGCTGTATCGCGAAAAGCTGGTAGCGCAGAACGGCGAACTGGAAAATTCGCTGAGGGAGCTCGAGACCCTGATGATCACGGCGCCCGGGACCAGCGATGTCAGCGCCGATATCCGCGATATCAAGCTATTCATCCGCGAAAGCAAGGCGATCGGCGCCGAGGCTCGCACGCGCCTGACCAGCCGCTTGCAGACGCTGGATCACGCCCTCGACGCGATCAGCGGCCTGCCCGATATGGGTCGCTCAAGCCTGCGTGAGGACCTGGCCGCCATGCAACAGGCGCTTGCCGCCGGCCTGCCCCTGTCGCCCACGC
>NZ_JAUSNH010000142.1 GCF_030645335.1 Lacisediminimonas sp.
GAGAGCTTGTTGCCGCGCCTGGCCAAAGCGATGGCGCGCTGGCTTTGCATCAGCTTGTGGTCGATCACCTTTTCCGGCAGGTTCTGCAGGTTGAACGACGAGAAGTCGAGCAGGGGATAGCCGAAGGTTTCGGAACAGTACAAGGCCAACGCACGGGCGTCGATCAGGCCGGACGCCAGCAACACGTCGATGAATGCGGATTTGTCGGCGACCGCTTTTTTACTGAGGGCGTCGGCATCCTGCATGCTGATGCGGCCAGCCTGCACCAAGGCGCGAGCGAGCGGCGGCATGGTCTTGGCTGAAGCGGGAGGGGAATGCACAGCCGCCATAGGTAGCTTTATCAGGGGCGTCAGAGTGGTCGGATTAACTCGATTGATGATGCCCGCCGGTATTTATTTTGTAAAGGCATTGTATTTTTTTGTGAATTTAATTGAAGTGTTTTGTACGCATGGCGCGACACTTCTTGCACGCTCTGTCTGCTAGCAGACTTTTTTGGCAACAAATCGAAAGGGTGTTCGGATATCGGATTGCAAAAAAGCGGGCAGGCCTGGATGGAAAGCTTGTTTGTCCTAGACGATCGCGGAAAAACCATGCATTGTCCAGTCTTCAATGAATCAAGCGTTGAGCAAATCACTCGCAGGTGAGGAGTCTTGGCCGTGAGCAGCCCGAGCCGCCACAAATCCTGCTTTTATAAACATGCACAAGAAGCAGCACCTGCCCCAGAAGCTTTGTCAGCACTGCAGCCGACCTTTTGCCTGGCGCAAGAAATGGGAGCGATCGTGGGAGGAAGTAAAGTACTGCTCCGAACGCTGCCGGCACGAACACAAACGCGCCAATGGTGCTCGAGGTGGCGAATGAGTTCGCGGCCTGCTTGTCGTCCGGTGCATGAGCCTGATGGTACGTACCAGCGCCTGTGGAGCCTGGCATGACGGGCACCAGCCAGACCCTGCGCCTGGTTCTCGGCGACCAGCTCAACCCAGGGCATTCATGGTTTCAATCCGTGGATCCCCAAGTGGTCTATGTGCTGATGGAGGTCCGGCAGGAGACCGACTATGTGCTGCACCATGCACAGAAAATCCTTGCGATCTTTGCCGCCATGCGCGACTTCGCCCGCCATTTGCGCGCAGCGGGCCACCGGGTACGGTACGTGGCCCTGGACGACCCTAGCAATAGGCAGTCCATCACGGAAAATCTGGCTGCGCTGGCGCAGCACTACGAGGCCAGGCGCATAGAGTGGCAGTCGCCGGACGAGTGGCGACTGGATGCCCTGCTGCGCACCTGGGCTTCGCAGCAGCAATTGACGACGGCAGAAGTCGGCAGCGAGCATTTCCTGACCACCCGACACGAACTGGGAGATCTGTTTGCGGGCCGCAAACAGTGGCTGATGGAGCATTTCTATCGCCCAATGCGGCGTCGCTTCGATCTGCTGCTGGACGCGCAAGGCAAGCCTGAAGGCGGGCAATGGAACTTCGACCACGACAACCGCAAACCTTGGCCGGGTACGCCGTCTGAGCCGCTGGATGCGCGTCCGGTGCATGACCATCGTGAGCTGTGGGACCTGCTGCAGCGCTGTGGTGTAAAAAGCTTTGGCGATCCGCAGGCGGCAAGCATGCGCTGGCCATTGAACCGCAGCGAGGCGCTGGCCTGCCTGGACGCCTTCATCCAGACCGCGCTGCCACACTTTGGCGATTTTGAGGACGCCATGAGCAGCAAGAGCCAGCGCCTGTTCCACTCGCTGCTGTCGTTTGCACTGAACGTCAAAATGCTGCATCCGCTTGAAGTGGTGCGCCGTGCCGAGGCGGCGTACCGCAGCGCCAATGCGCCGCTGGCGGCGGTGGAGGGCTTCATCCGGCAAATTGTGGGTTGGCGCGAGTATGTGCGCGGCATCTATTGGGCGCACATGCCCGGGTATGACGAGCGCAACGCACTCGATCACCACCAGCCGTTGCCCGGCTGGTTCTGGAGCGGCGACACACGCATGCGCTGCATGCAGCACGCGATCGGTCAGTCGCTGCAAACTGCCCATGCGCACCACATCCAGCGCCTGATGGTGATCGGCAATTTTGCGCTGCTGGCCGGACTGGATCCGCAAGCACTGCACCGCTGGTACCTGGGCGTGTACATCGATGCCTTCGAGTGGGTGGAGCTGCCCAATACCCTGGGCATGAGTCAATGGGCGGACGGCGGCCTGATTGCCACCAAACCTTATGTCAGCAGCGCTGCATACATCAACCGCATGAGCGATTATTGCAAGGGCTGTGCCTACGACCACAAACAAAAGCTGGGTGAGCAAGCGTGTCCCTTCAATGCCTTGTACTGGGATTTTTTCGCTCGTCACGAGCCGGTGTTGGGCAGCAACACGCGCTTGGGCCTGGTGTACCGGCAACTGCAGAAACTGCAGGGGCCAGAGCTTGATGCGCTGCGCGCCCAGGCTGCAGGCATCCGCACTCGTCTGGACGAACTCTGAATGCCTGGAATGGTCAGGAAAATGCAATCCGAACGGCTGCGGGTACTTGATGGGCCGCCCACCGAAGAGATCAGCGCTTTCCGGGCTTAGGACTGGCAGCGCTTGCCCTGGCGGGCCGGCTCAAGAAGCTATCAAAGCAAAGGAAGAATCATCATGCGTATTCTGATAACCGGCGGCACCGGACTGATTGGCCGGGAACTGTGCCGCCTCTGGGCAAGCCAGGGGCACGAACTGATCGTCTGGAGCCGTAATCCCCGGCATGTACCCGCGCTGTGCAGTGGTGCGCGCGGCATCGCTTCGCTGCAGGAGCTTCTGGGCGCCGTGGCGCTGGATGCTGTGGTCAATCTGGCCGGAGCCCCGATTGCGGATCGGCCCTGGACAGCCGCAAGACGCAAGCTGCTTTGGAGCAGCCGGGTGGACTTGACCCATCGACTGGTTGAATGGCTTGGGCAGCAAGCGCAGAGACCCAAGGTACTGCTTTCAGGATCTGCCGTTGGTTGGTATGGCGATGGCGGTGAGCAAATCCTGGACGAATCCAGCCCGCCAGGCCAGGCTGACTTTGGCAGTCAGCTGTGCGTGGCCTGGGAACGAGAAGCCGAGCGTGCTGGGCAGTTTGGGATGCGCGTCGTTTTGTTGCGCACCGCCCCGGTATTGGCACCTGCAGGCGGCATGCTGGGGCGGCTGCGTTTACCCTTCAGCCTGGGGCTGGGCGGCCGCCTGGGCAGTGGCCGGCAGTGGATGCCGTGGATCCACCTCGACGACCAGGTGAGTCTGATTGACTACTTGCTGCAGCAGGAGCAATGCAGCGGTGCTTTCAATGCCTGTGCACCCGGGCAGGTGCGAAACGCCGACTTCACCCAGGCGCTGGCCCGCGCCCTGCACCGTCCTGCCGTTCTTCCCGTCCCGGCCTGGGCGTTGCGCCTGGCCCTGGGTGAGATGTCAGTGTTGTTGCTGGGCGGGCAGCGGACAGTGCCACAGCGGGCGCTGGCGGCGGGCTTTCGCTTTCGTTATCCCGACCTGTCCCAGGCACTGTCTAACCTGCTGGGGGCGCATCCCGAGTAGTTCGGCGCAGAGAGCCTGCCTGGCCCGAGAATCGGCTCGATTATTTTAAATCAGCTCACATCAGACCCATATCGGCTCAATAATCGAGCCGATACTCCCTATATCGGCTCGATTGGCCTATAATTAGCGCAAACATCGAGCCGATTTATGTCCTACGACGACCGTCTGACATCCGATACATTGCTGCGAGCCATGTCCACACTGGCGTGCGCTGGGCATGCGTTCGTCTCTTCTCCTCAACTGGTCCAAGCCACCGGAGCGAGCTTGCCTGCGGTCAAACGCATGCTTTCAAGGCTGGTTGTGGAACGGCGAGTCGAAGTTGTCGGAAAGGCTCGTGCCACCCGGTATCGGCTACGGACGACGAGTACGCCTTTTACTGTTGGGGAGCCTGCCGAGCAGCCCCATGTCGCACAAACCAGAAGCCGCTTTGCCCCACCCTGGAGCGTGGCGAGCCTGGAACTCAGGCAGCGACTGGCATTGCCGCTAGCGGCCCGTTTGCCAGTGACGTACCGCCGCGAATTCGTCGACGAATACAAGCCCAATCAGACTTTCCTGCTGCCACCGGAGCTGGCCGATGAGCTGGCTGCACTCGGCCGCCCCCCGGGGCAATTGCCGGCAGGCACCTATATCCGCAAGGTTCTGGAGCAGCTGCTCATTGACCTGTCATGGTCATCGTCACATCTCGAGGGCAACCGCTACACACTGTTGGACACCGAGGAGCTTTTCAAGAGTGGAGCGGCTGCCACGGACAGTGACGCGGTCATGCTGCTCAATCACAAGGCTGCCATCGAGTTTCTCGTGGATGCCGTTCCGACCCAGGGACTCAGTGCGGGACTCGTTCGCAATCTGCACGCAGTGCTGATGCAGGACTTGCTGGCGGAGGTGACTTCGCTCGGGGCCATTCGCGAAAAAGTGGTCAACATCAGCGGCACCACCTACGTTCCCACCCAGGTTCCAGCGGTGCTGATGGAGATGTTCGAGCGCATCATCTCGACAGTCCAGCAAATCAAGAACCCTTTGGAGGCGGCTTTCTTCCTATGGGTCAACCTGGCGTACCTGCAGCCCTTCGAGGACGGGAACAAGCGGGTGAGCCGGCTGGCAGCCAATATTCCGCTCATGCTCTACAACCAGGCGCCCCTGTCATTCCTGGATGTGGACCGGGAAGACTACGCGCTGGCCATGATGGGCGTCTATGAGTCGTGCGACGTTTCGATGGCGGTGGACCTCTTCGATTGGACCTATCGACGCTCCCAGGCCAAGTACAAGGTGGTGCTGGAATCCATGGGCTCGCCGGACCCCTTCCGCGTCAAATATCGCGAGGCGCTCAACGAAGCGGTGGGTCTGGTTGTCCGAGGCCGCAAGTCCGAGGGGGAAGCGCTTTCCAGCTTGCGCCTGGACGACGGGGATGCGCCGAAGTTCCGGCATCTCCTGGCGCAGGAGCTCAATGCACTGGAGGTATTCAACTGTGCGCGCTACCGGCTTGGTATCAGGGAAACACAGGCCTGGATTGACGAGGGGCGTCCTCGATAGCCGTTCAGGCAAGGCGTGGCCGCCAGCCAGTTCCAATGTCTGAAGGGATCAGGGCTTTGACGATTTCAATGAATGAATTGGTCGGGGTGAGAGGATTCGAACCTCCGGCCTCTACGTCCCGAACGTAGCGCTCTACCAGGCTAAGCTACACCCCGATGCTTGCGGTTCGATGTCCACGTGGCAGTCGTTGATGCGGCATTGTGGCCGGGCTTGGAACCGGCATGGGATCCCGCTTCGAATCCGTTGCGCTGCTAGTGGTTGCGGTCTACCGCGAAGGCTGCCAATTCTAGCAAAGAATTTTTGAAATCGCTATTTGGCAAGCCCGCAATCGCAGCGCTGGCCTGGCTGGCCGCCTGCTCTGCTTTCTGCCTTGTATAGTCGATGGCGCCGCTGCTGGTAATGGCGGCCAGGATCTCGTCGAAATGCTGTTCGTCGCCGTTCTCGATGCAGCTGCGCACCAGGGCTTGCTGGTGCTGGCTGCCCTCGCGCATCAGGTAGATCAGGGGCAGCGTCGGCTTGCCTTCGCGCAGGTCGTCGCCGACGTTCTTGCCGATGTCGCTGGCGTTGCCGGTGTAGTCGAGCGCGTCGTCGATCAGCTGGAATGCGGTGCCGAGCGACGCGCCATATCGGGCCGCTGCCTTGATCTGGTCTTCGCTGGCGCCGGCGATCACGCCGCCGAGCTCGGCGGCGGCTTCGAACAGCTTGGCGGTCTTGGAGCGGATCACTTCGACGTAGCGCTCTTCGCTGACGTCGGGGTCGTTCATGTTCAGCAACTGCATCACTTCGCCTTCGGCGATGACGTTGGTGGCGTCAGCCAGGATGCGCATTACGCGCATGCTGTCGATATCGACCATCATCTGGAAAGCCCGGGAGTACAGGAAATCGCCGACCAGCACCGAGGCGGCATTGCCAAACAGCGCGTTGGCGGTCTGGCGGCCGCGGCGCAGCGAGGACTCGTCGCCGACGTCGTCGTGCAGCAGGGTCGCGGTATGGATGAATACGACAATCGCGGCCAGGCGATGATGATGCAGGCCGCGATAGCCATGCGCGTTTGCCATCAGCAGCACCAGCGCCGGCCGGATCCGCTTGCCGCCAGCGCCGATGATATATTCGGCGATCTGGTTGACCAGCACGACGTCGGAATGCAATTGCGTGCGGATGACGCTATTGACGGCGTCCATGTCCGCCGCGATGAGCGCACTGATGGGATTCGAATTGGGCCTGCTGGTCAGCGCGGACAAGATAAAACCTGTTGCGAAATCGTAGTGGCAGAATTATACGCTGGCGAGGGCCGCGCGGTGCGCGCCGGATGATGGGCCTGGCGTGCGCTCCCGGGGCCGGGCAGGCCCGGCCTGCCACCGGGCGCGCTTCCGGCTTGGATAATGGTTTTGACCGGCAAGCTAAGTGCATGTATAATTTGGGGTTTTCCCGATTCCGCGCGGATTTTGTCATAGCGGCGCAGGGGAGAAAACGTCCCCCATTCATACTCGATGAGGTTTCACATGTACGCGGTCATAAAAACCGGCGGCAAGCAATATAAAGTTGCTGCTGGCGAAAAATTCAAAGTAGAACAGATACCGGCAGACATTGGATCCCAAATCACTCTCGACCAGGTGCTCGCAGTGGGCGCCGGTGACAGCCTGAAGTTTGGCTCACCGCTGGTTGAAGGTGCTAAGGTCCTGGCTACGGTTTTGGCGCATGGTCGCCACGACAAGGTAAAGATTTTCAAGATGCGTCGCCGCAAGCACTATCAGAAGCGACAAGGGCATCGCCAGAACTTCACCGAACTGCAGATCGTTTCGATCAACGCGTAAGCGGATCGAAACCGAATACCAAGGAGTCTATAAATGGCACACAAAAAAGGCGGCGGCACTACGCGCAATGGACGTGATTCCGAGTCGAAGCGACTGGGCGTCAAGGTCTACGGTGGACAGGCAATCAACGCCGGCGGCATCATCATTCGCCAGCGCGGAACCCGCGTGCATCCCGGCGAAAACGTCGGCATGGGCAAGGATCACACCTTGTTCGCGCTGATCAACGGCAAAGTTGAATTCCTGATCAAGGGACCGACACAGCGTCGTCTGGTGACGGTCGTTCCGGCCTGATCGTTGCGCTACGAAAGGCGCAAGCCTTCCAGCAAAAGGCTCTGCCGGCGGTAGGGCCTTTTTTTATTTTTGGCGGTTGACATGAAGTTCATAGACGAAACACGGATTGAAGTGATTGCTGGCGACGGCGGCAACGGCGTCGCTTCGTTCAACCGCGAGAAATTTCGCCCGTTTGGCGGCCCGGATGGTGGCGATGGCGGTCGTGGCGGCAGCATTTACGCCGTGGCAGATCGCAACATCAACACGCTGGTCGATTTCCGTTTTGCGCGGATGCACAAGGCGCGCGACGGTGAAAACGGCCGCGGTGCGGACTGCTACGGCAAGGGCGCGGACGATGTCATGCTGCGCATGCCGGTCGGCACGCTGATCGTCGACGAAGTCAGCGGCGAAGTGATAGCCGACCTGACCGAGCATGGCCAGCAGGCTTTGCTGGCGCACGGTGGCGAGGGCGGCTGGGGCAATATCCATTTCAAGACATCGACCAACCGCGCGCCGCGGCAAAAGACCGAAGGCAAGACCGGCGAGCGGCGCGAACTGCGGCTGGAACTGAAGGTGCTGGCCGACGTCGGCCTGTTGGGCATGCCCAACGCGGGCAAGTCGACCTTCATCACTGCGGTGTCCAACGCGCGGCCGAAGATCGCGGATTACCCGTTCACCACGCTGCACCCGAACCTTGGTGTGGTGCGTGTGAGCCACGAGAAAAGCTTCGTGATCGCCGATATTCCCGGCCTGATCGAAGGTGCAGCCGAAGGCGCGGGCCTGGGCATACAGTTCCTGCGGCACCTGCAGCGCACCCGGTTGCTGCTGCATATCGTCGACCTGGCGCCGTTTGACGATGGCGCCGATCCGGTCAAGGATGCCAAGGCGATCGTCAAGGAATTGCGCAAATACGACGAATCCCTGTACGAAAAGGCGCGCTGGCTGGTGCTCAACAAGGTGGACATGATCCCCGCCGACGAACGCGCCAAGCGGGTCCGTGATTTCAAGAAGCGGCTCGGCTGGAAAGGGCCGGTGTTTGAAATTTCCGCGCTCACACACGAGGGCTGTCCCGAACTGGTGACGGCGATCTACGACCATATCGCCACCCAGCGCGAGCAGGAACAGCGGATCGACGAGACGCCCGGCATGGCCGATGAGGCACGAGGCATCGCCTCCATTGATCCGGACGATCCGCGCTTCAAGTCGATCGAGTAGCTGAACAATGGCAGGGGGCCGGTCGCCGGGTACAGACCGGCAGCCGGCAGTCACACAGGGAGAGCCCTGCTGGCGGGGCGCGACAATAATATGAAATCGGTAATCCAACAGACGCGGCGCCTGGTCGTCAAAGTCGGCTCCTCGCTGGTGACCAACGACGGTCGCGGCCTGGACAGCGAGGCGATTGCCCGCTGGGCCGCGCAGATCGCGCAATTGCGGCAAGCTGGCAAGGATGTGGTGCTGGTCAGTTCCGGCGCCATTGCCGAAGGCATGCAAAGGCTCGGTTTCGAGCGGCGGCCCACCGGCATCCACGAACTGCAGGCTTGCGCTGCGGTCGGCCAGATGGGACTGGCGCAAATCTACGAGACCAGCTTCCGTGCGCACGGCATCCGTACCGCGCAAGTCTTGCTCACCCATGCCGACCTGGCTGACCGTGAGCGCTACCTGAATGCCCGCTCGACATTGTTTGCACTGCTCAAGCTGGGCGTGGTGCCGATCATCAATGAAAACGACACGGTCGTGACCGACGAAATCAAGTTCGGCGACAACGACACGCTGGGCGCACTGGTCACCAACCTGATCGAAGGCGATGCGCTGGTGATCCTGACCGACCAGCGTGGTCTTTACACGGCCGATCCGCGCAAGGACCCGAACGCCCGCTTCGTCAGCGAAGCGGCCGCTGGCGATGTGTCGCTGGAGGCAATGGCAGGCGGCGCCGGCAGCGGCATCGGCAGCGGCGGCATGCTGACCAAGATCCTCGCCGCCAAGCGCGCCGCCACGTCTGGTGCGCATACTGTCATTGCCTGGGGCCGCGAGGAAAACGTGCTGACCCGCCTGGCGGGGGGCGAGGCGATCGGCACCCAACTGATTGCGCAAACCGGGCAACTGACCGCCCGCAAGCAATGGATGGCCGATCACCTGAAGACGGCCGGACAAGTCGTGCTGGACGCCGGTGCGGTGAGCAAGCTGATGGCTGAAGGAAAGTCGCTGTTGCCCATTGGCGTAACAGACGTGCGCGGCGAGTTCGGGCGCGGCGACGTGATTACCTGTGTGGATGACGCGGGCCGCACGATTGCGCGCGGCATCTCGAATTATTCCAGCATGGAAGCGCGCCGCATCATGCGCCGCCCCTCAGCGGAGATTGCGCAGATACTCGGCTATGAGGAAGGCCCGGAACTGATCCACCGCGACAACATGGTCTTGGTGTAAGCCGGCCCTGCTGTTGTCGCTGGCCGGGCAATCTGCCGGCTAGTAAGCAACGCGCGGGTTGCGTTCCCGCTTGTACCGTATGCGCTCGACGATCTCGGGGACAGTCCCTACTTGCTTGGTACCCTCGCAAAAAAAGTCCAGTGCCAGGGTTTCGCCAGC
>NZ_JAUSNH010000144.1 GCF_030645335.1 Lacisediminimonas sp.
GGCTGTTCATCGGCGCTGGCGTCACGCACGCAATGATCGAAGACGGCAAGGTGGAGGATTGCGCAGCCGGTTACCTGCGCCATGTTGCGGCTGGCATTGCCTATCGTTCGGTGCGCAACCGCGGCACGGTAGGCGGCAGCCTGGCGCATGCCGACCCGGCCGCAGACTGGCCCACGGCGCTGCTGGCGCTGGACGCACGGGTCGTGATCCACGGCGCCGCTGGCGAACGGGAAGAACCGCTTGCCGCCTTCCAGGTCGGCCTGATGGAAACCAGCCTGGCCGAGGGCGAATTGCTGCTGGGCGTGCTGTTGCCGCAGTTGTCGCCGGGCGCGCGCTGGGCCTACAAGAAGTTTTGCCAGAAGCTTGGCGAATTTGCACATTCGATCGGCGCGGTGGTGTTCGATCCGGCCCTCGGCCTGGCCAATGTGGTGGTGGGGGCAGCCGGCGACAAGCCGGTGCGCTTGCCGCAGGTGTCGGCGCGGCTGGCGGCCGGCTTGCAGGCGCAGGATGTGGCGAGCGCCGATTTCATGGCCCTGCTGGAGCAGGACTTGGCGGCGGGCACCGCGCTGGACCCGTCGTCCTACGACTTCCAGGTACACAAGACAATCCTCAAGCGGGCGATTACGGAGGCCCTGACAAAATGACCACGATTTCCCTGACAGTCAATGGTGCGCCGGTCGTCGCCGAGATCGACGACCGCATGACGCTGGCCGACTTCCTGCGCGACAAGCTGGACCTGACCGGCACCCACCTGGGCTGCGAACATGGCGTGTGCGGCGCCTGCACGGTGCTGGTAGATGACGAACCCTTGCGCGCATGTATTACACTGGCGGCTGCGATGGCGGGGCGTTCGGTGCGCAGCATCGAAAGTTTCAACGACGATCCGACCATGGAAGTGATCCGAGACTGCTTTTCGGAAGCGCATGGATTGCAGTGCGGGTTTTGTACGCCTGGCATGGTGATCACGGTGCGTGATATCGTTCTGCGTGGCGCTTGCGCCGACGCGGCACAGATCCGGTCCGAATTGGCCGGCAACCTGTGCCGCTGCACCGGCTACGCCGGCATCGTCAAGGCCACCGAACTGACGCGTGACCGGCTGAAGGCGAAGGGCGAGTAAGCTCGCCGTGCCGGCATGCCGGTCTATGCGCCAGGCCCATCGCGAACACGACGTCCATGCGCTGCCTGCAAGCGCAGCAGCGCAGGGACACTTCAACGAGTAACGAGCAACGAGCAATACGTAACGAATAAAGAGGAAAGCAACACATGGACATCAATGGAGAGCGCACGCTGCCGGTATCGCGCGAAATCGTTTGGGACAGCCTGTTCGACACCGACGTGCTGATGGCGTCGGTTCCCGGCTGCCAATCCGTCGTGCGCGAAAGCGATACGCTGTACCGCGTCACCACCGTGCTGACCATCGGCCCGCTGAAAGCCAAGTTCAATGGCACGCTGACGATTGCCGATGCGCAAGCGCCGGAAGCCTGCACGCTGCTGTTTGAAGGCCAGGGCGGCGCCGTGGGCATGGCAAAAGGATCGGCCAAGGTCACGCTGGAAACAGTCGAAGGCGGCACCAAGCTGGTCTACAAGGCCGATTCGCAAATCAGCGGCAAGCTCGCGCAAGTGGGCAGCCGCCTGATCGAAAGCGTCGCCAAGAAACTGTCGGCAGTGTTCTTCGACAAGTTCGAAGAGGCAGTCAAGGCACGCCAGTAAACGCTGCATGCGCCGCCACGACTGCGACGGCCGCTACGGTCACGGCAGTCACGGCGGGCGCAAAGCAGGGTAGCGGCAGCGCCGCTGCCGGCATTCAGTCTGGTATGTATTGCGCAGCAACAGCAGCGTCCCTGGCGTGGCTGTTGCGTTGGCGTTTCCGGCGCATACGCGCCTGGTCAGCCACTGCCGATGCTGTTCCCCATGCGTTTGGCTACCGGAAGGTTTATCATGGCTTCCACCACCTGATGCCGCCATCCTGGCCACCGAGCCACCAGACCGGCTATCCCACACCGCACCGCTGATGAGAAAAATCTCCCTGCGCCACTTGCGCTGCTTCCTGGCTGTTGCGGAGTCCGGTTCCTTTACTGTCGCTGCTTCGCGGCTGTTCCAGACCCAGTCCTCGCTGACGGCGACCATCCAGCAATTCGAAGAAGCGATCGGGCTCAAGCTGTTCGAGCGCACCACCCGGCGCGTCGACCTTACGCCCGAAGCGATCCGTTTCCGCTCCGTCGCCGAAAAGCTGGTCAAGGATTTCGACAATGCGATTGGCGACCTGCATGCGATTGCCACCAGCCAGCGCGGCCATGTGCGCATCGCGGCTGCGCCGTCGATCGTGGTGCATGTGCTTACCCCGGCGCTGCGTGCATTCCGCAATGCCTATCCGGATATCACGATCTCGGTGCAGGACGCCGGTTCGGCCCGCATCGAACGGGCAGTGCTGGATGGCGAAGTCGATTTCGGCATCGCCAGCCGGCTGAAAGACTACCCCGAACTGGACTACAAACCCATCCTGCGCGACCCGTTCGGCGTGATCATGCCGCCCGAACATCCGCTTGCGGCAGGCGACGGTCCGGTGCGCTGGGCCGAGCTGTCCGGATACGAATACATCGCCCTGACCTACGACACCG
>NZ_JAUSNH010000197.1 GCF_030645335.1 Lacisediminimonas sp.
CTTCTCAGTGCAGCAGCACGGGCTGGCTCATCAGGACATCGTAATTGCCCAGGAAGGCGTCGATATCTTCTTCGGTGGGTTGGGTTGCGATCAGGTCTTCGACATTCCGGCGGAATGCTTCAGCCAAGCTACCGCCGATGAAGATTTCCTTCTTGCACGCCTTGTCCATGATTTCATAGCCGCCAAAACGCAGCGCTTCGCGTGCGTCATCCGGAATGAATTCAACGACGCTGTATTGGTCGCTGTTATAGATCAGATTCATTTGAACTCCTTTACAGCATGTAAGTTGGCCTGCACGACTCCCTGAACAGTACATGGCGCTGTCGGGCCCGTTTTCAAGAACTTCCACTGCTTGCTTGTTCTTTAACCGCACGCACGACCCGTGCCAGCTTTCAGGTGGCGCCCTCTTGCATCACACACAAGTACGCAGAATAAGGCGGGGACGAGAGCACCAGATGCAAGGCCGCGAGGTGCCCGGTGCTGGCCACGCCAATGAAGAGCTGCGAAGGGTGCGTCCGCAACAGGCGGTTGAGCGTGACTTTCATGACGAGGTTGCCGGTGCAGCACAGGCAACCGGCGACGGTGCGTGCGATCACGAGCTCGGGGCTTTCCTGCAAGTGGGCGCTGCCGTCGGGCAAACCCTCCAGCAATACTGCCGTGCGGGCCGGTGGCCGGTTTGCCAGTGCATCGGCTATGCGGTGTTCGCGTTCGGCGGCGCTGCCGCCGGCAACGATGAGTGTCGGGATCGGTGTGGCGTCAGCCACCACGGCGAACCAGCTTGGCCGGCTCCACGCCTAGCTGCTTGAGCTTGCGATACAGATGGGTCCGTTCCAGGCCGGTACGCTCGGCGACCCGCGTCATGCTGCCGCCTTCCCGCACCAGGTGATGTTCGAAATAGGCGCGCTCGAACGCATCGCGCGCTTCGCGCAGCGGCAATTCGAACGAGACAGTAAAGCCGGCCGCAGCCGCAGGAGTAGCGTCCTCGGCAGCAGGCTCACCGGCCGCAGAAAGTGCTGCGACTTGCGGCGGTGGCGCAGAAGGCGGGTGCGCAGCCTCGGGCTGGCGACCGTACGTCATCAGGGTCGGCCGGGGTGGTTCCTGGTTGCGTTGCAGGCCTTGCTGTACCGACTTGAGCAGCTTTTGCAGCGAGATCGGTTTTTCCAGAAAATTCAGTGCACCGATGCGGGTTGCTTCCACCGCCGTGTCGATCGTTGCATGGCCGGACATCATGATGACCGGCATGGTCAACAGGCCATCGCGTTGCCATTCCTTGAGCAGCGTTACGCCATCGGTGTCGGGCATCCAGATATCCAGCAGGACAAGATCCGGCGTTTCCGCTGCGCGCATCGCGCGCGCCTGCTGCGCGTTCTCGGCGGTGGTCACGACATGACCCTCGTCCCCCAATATCTCCGAGAGCAATTCCCGAATGCCCATCTCGTCGTCAACTACCAGTATGTTTGCCATGTGTTGCCTTCTCGTTGTAGGTCTCCCTGAGACGCGGCGTATTCTATGGGAGCCGACGGGTTCTGCGCGCTCTTAATTAGTTTCGGCTAACTTTAGCAAGAGGATAAATATTCTAGCCCCGTTTGTATCGGTTCGATTGTGCAGGTCGATACGGCCGCCATGTTCTTCGATGATTTTCTTGACCATCGCCAGTCCCAGGCCAGTGCCGCGCTGCTTGGTGGTGACATAGGGCTCAAAAGCGCGCGCCATCAGCTTCTGGGAAAAGCCGGGGCCATTGTCGGTGATCGAAAGCCGCACAGCTGATCGCTGGTTACCATTTGCGTCGTCGTATCGGATTTCCTCGGTAATGACATCAATGTGTGCCGGACTGCTATTGTCGGCGCGTTCCAGCACGGCGTCTTGTGCGTTCTGTAACAGGTTGTGTATGACCTGACGCAATTGGGTGGCATCGCCCATGATCTTCGGCAGTCCGCTTGCCAATTGCTTATGGATGATGTCGCGCTCGTCGCCCGCCATGTACAGCGCCAGGACCTCTTCAGCCAAGGCGTTGATGTCCAGTGGCGCGAGCACCGCCGGTGGCGTTTTTGCATAGTCGCGAAAGTCGTCGACCATGCGCTTCATTGCGGTGACCTGGTTGACGATCGTCCTGGTGCTCCGTTGCAGTATGGCGGCATCAGGTGGCGCCAATTTATCTTCCAGCTTCATTTGCAGGCGTTCGGCGGACAACTGGATCGGGGTCAGCGGATTCTTGATTTCATGCGCCAGGCGCCTTGCTACCTCACCCCAGGCAATCGAGCGCTGTGCCGAAATGACATCGGATATGTCATCGAATACCACGACATAGCCCATGCCGTCCCCGACCGGGAGCCGCGAGCCGCGCGCCAGCAGCGTCAGCGTGTTGTCGCCATCGCTGTTGGGTACCTGCCCTGGCAGCTCGAGTTGTTGCTGCCAGTGCGCGCCGGGCGCGGCCTGGTCGCCTGCACGCTGCGCGCTTTGTTCGGAGAACGCTTGCGTGATCGATTCGGCAAAGTCATGCAGGCCGTCGATGGCCGCTAGCGGACGGCCTATCTCCTGCCCGAACGCATGCTGCAGGATGCGCTCTGCTGACTGGTTGCAGGTCTCGATATGGAAATGCTGGTCGAGCACCATCACGCCGGCCGACATGTTGGCGAGCACCGATTCAAGATAGGCTTTTGCCGTCTCCAGTTCGGAACGGTTGGTTTCCACCGCAGCGCGCGCATCCGACAACTGGCGCGTCATGGCATTGAAGGACTGGGTCAGGGTTCCCAACTCGTCATTGCTGGCAACGATCGGCCGCGGCGACAGGTTGCCCTCGGCAACTGCCTTGGTGCCCTGTGCCAGCAGCAGCAAGGGCCTGGCGAGTTCGCTGGCAATCAGGAATGCGCTGCTGATCGCGCCAAAGATGGCCAGCAGCAGCGTCAGCGTCAGGGTGACCAGGTAAATCTTGCGCAATCCGGAGCGCGCCAGCGAACGCTCCTGGTATTCGCTGTACGCTGCCCGCAGCGCTTCGGCATCTTTTGCGAGCTGGGCCGGCACGTGCTGCAGCAATTGCAGGAATCGCTGTTCGCTGGGCAGCGGCAGGGCGCTTGACAGCGAGGGAATCGGCACCACCACCCGCAGCCGCAGCGGGACGCTTTCCGGCTGCGGCACGGCCGATGAAAGCCCTTCGCTGCCGCCTTCCAGTGCCACATAGGAGCGGTGCAGCCTGGCTTGGGTGAGCATGGCCGTGGATGGCAGGTCGGGCCGCAGCACGCCCAGCGCCACGCCTTCGGAGGCGATCACCCGGCCGCTGCCGGAGACGATCACGGCCTCCTGGATCTGGTTCTGTTCGCGCAGCCGCGACAGTTGCATGACTTGCCCGCCATCTGCCGCATCACCCAGCGAGGTGGCCATGCTGCGCCCCTTGGCCGCCAGGTCCGACAAGGCGCTTTCCAGTGCAGTGCGGCCCAGGGTGAGCCCCGATTCGAGCGCCGACTCGACCCGCACGTCAAACCAGGATTCGATCGAACGCGACACGAACTGCACCGACACCAGGTAAATCACGAGCCCGGGAAGGATGCCGACCAAGGCAAACATCATCACCAGGCGCGCCATCAGCCGCGACCCGAAGCGGCGCGCCCGATAGCGACGGTACAGGCGTGTAAGCAGCAGCACCACCAGGCCCAGCAGCGCTACTGCAATGAGTGCATTAAGGCCGAGCAGCCAGGGATAATGGCGGTCGAAGAAAGCCGAGTTTTCGGCTGCCGAGGCGAGCAGGAACAGCAGGATGCATGCGACGGCGCCACCGACGACCAGCAGGTAGCGCAGCGCGCGTGTCACCGTCCGTCCAGGCGGAAGTTGAACGAGCGCCAGTTCGAGCTCAGGCGCCAATCGCTGTTGTTGATGGCATTGACCTGGAATGGCTTGGGCAGTTGGCCGACATCCAGCCCCATGCGCAAGGCGACCAGGTAGGTCTCGCCGGGTTTGAGCGCGCCGCGCGGCGCCACCAGCCAGCGCGGTGGCCGGCGTATCAGCGACAGGGCTTCGTCAAGCTCGGCGAAGCCCTGTTGCAGGCCGCCGGTCGAGATCCGGTATTGCCGGGTCAGTACGTTGTACGACAGCCGTGTGGTCTGTGCTGCGCGCAGGGTGGTTTCGTCGAACCAGTACCAGCGCGGACGGAAAATTTCGATTTCCGTCGTGAAGTACATCGGGATGCCACGCAACAAGGCGTCTTCCAGGCCGCGATTGAGTTCGAACCGGAAGTCGGCGGAAAGGCGCACGCCTTCATCGCTGGTCTCAAGATGCGCCTGCACGATTTCCACGCCGTCGGCGCGCGCGGATGCCGGCAACATCAGTGTGGACAGTGCGAGGGCCAACGCCACCCAGATCCAGCCTGCCTGAAATAGTCGTCGAGTCACTGGTGATGGCGTTGGGGTCGGGCCGCTGTCAGCGGTTTTCTAGTTATCGGAGGCCGTGCAGCGTGCCGGGACGTCTTGTGGGCGAAACCTAAGTCGTCATTACTCTATCAAACTGCCGGCTTTTGGAATAGCGCATAGAAAAGCCCGTCATGATCTTGTTGCAGATTGGCTTCGGGCAGCAGTTGTCCTGGCGCTTCCAGGACGATTGCACCGGTCCGTGCCGCAAAGGCTTGCGCCTGCAACGCCGACTCTTCCGGCCACAGCGAGCAGCTTACCAGCAACAGCTTGCCGCCCGGCGCCAGCAAGCGCCAGAGATTGTCGAGCATGGCGGCAGACTGGCGCGCCAGGCGGCGGGCATCCTCCGGCCGACGCAACCAACGGATGTCCGGATGACGGCGCACGATGCCCGACGCGGTGCAGGGAACGTCGGCCAGGATACGGTCGAATGGCTTGCCATCCCACCAATCGGTGCTGGACGCATCGCCTTGTACCAGCGCCGCCTGCAGGCCAAGCCGGTCCAGGTTGTCACGCACCCGGCCCAGCCGCATCGGGTCGACGTCCACGGCGGTGAGGTCGATCGTTGCCAGTTCCAGCATGTGTCCGGTTTTGCCTCCGGGCGCGGCACAGGCGTCCAGCACGCGCTGGCCATCGTGCAGGTCGAGCAGCGGCGCTGCCATTTGGGCGGCAGCATCCTGGACCGAGACCAGGCCATCGGCAAAGCCCGGCAGCCGTGACACCGGAACCGGCTGCATCACCCGCACAGCTTGCGGCCCCAATGCAATGCCCTGCATGCCATGGGCCCCCAGCAGGTCGAGATAGCCTGGGACGTCGGTCTTGCGGCAATTCACGCGCAGGGTCAGCGGCGGCGGTGCGTCGCCGGCAGCGAGGATCGATTCCCATTGTCCGGGCCATGCGCGCTGCATGCCCTCGATCCACCATTGCGGGTAGTTATGGCGCGCAGGCGGCTTGGCGAACACTTTCTGAGTGAGTGCCCGCTCCTCTCGTAGCACGCGTCGCAGAACGGCATTGACCATGCCTTTTGCATGCGCCATGCGCGGGCTGGCTGCGGCGGCATCGACCGCCTGGTTGACCACGGTATAGGGCTCGTAGGGACGTTGCGGATCGAGCACGAGGCTGATCGCGCATTGCAGCAGGGCTCCCAGCAAGGGTGGTTCGGGCGGTCGCGGCGTCACCAGTTCGATGATTGCATTGGCCGTGCCCAGCCGGCGCATGCAGCGGTAGGCGATATCCTGCGTAGCGCCCCGGGTCTCTGGCGAGACAGCGGGGCCGAACACCGCAGCCAGCGCCGCTGGTAGTGCCGTGCCCGCGCTGACTGCGGCCACTGCCTCGGCTGCCAGCAGCAGCGCCGCCGCCAGCGAGCCCTGGGGCGGCGGACTTTGCATGGCGTCGCGACTCAAGGAACGCAGCGCCCGATCGAATTCCGGAGCATCTCAGATACCCCAGGCCACGTTGTGACCCTCGCGGTGCGCCGCGCGCAGCATTTCCAGCAAGGGATAGACGCGGGTGGCAAAACTGACCGGCTGGCTGGGTTCGTGCTCATGGTCTTCCTGGCCGGGAATCTGGTGGATCTCGACGTCATGGCGGATCTCTTCCGTGGTCGCATGGGCCCGGATCTCGGCAATTTCCTGTTCCAGCCGTGCGATCGCCGGCCCGGTCTCGGCCGTGCTGATGACGCCGCGTTCAATGTCCTTACCCAGCAGGTCCAGCATGCGTTTCGCGTGTTCCTTGTACATCAGCACGTCCGCCGCGGCCTTGGATTTGAATGTGACAAGCATGGAATTCCTCTTTCTTTATTGATCACGATCGATCCGCTATGACGATACAGCAGCAGGCTGGCCACGGCTACGATGCATCGCAAAACCGATTACCGCCGCCACCTGCAGCACCAGGAAAATCCCCAGCGCCGCCTTCATGGCGTCGGCGGGAACCAGCCCCATCAGCTTGAAGCGGTCGATCACCATTCCCATGCTCCACTGCACGGCGAAGGCCATCACGAATACGGTCATGTTGTAAGCACTGTTGGCGCGCCCGACCAGGTTACCCGGGAAGGTCAGGCTGATCTGCGTTTGTGCCAGCGTGATTACCGGCGTGAATATCGCCAGCAGGATCCATAGCAGCCAGGAATAGCTGCCGTCCATCATCAGGATGCCCGCCTGCGCCACCAGCGTGCCGCTCATGCCCACGGTCAGCACGGTCGTCACTGGCCAGCCGGGCCGCCCGCCCTGGGCCACCATTCTTGGGGCCCACCAGGCCAGCGCCAGGTAGCCGGCCATCAGCGCCAGGTTGAAGGCGAACACCACTTCGGACGAGGTGCCGGGGTCCAGTCCCAGCACGGTCACCAGCCACGGCCCGATCCAGAGCGTTTGCAGCGCCAGGAATGTGCCCTGGCAGACCGAGCCGATCAAGGCCAATCGCTGGAAATAGCCATTGGTGAAAATCGTCCGGTAGCCCTGGGTGGCAACGCCGGGCTCGACCACGCGGGCAACCAGGGGAATCTGGCGTTCGGCCGGGCGCAGCAGGAAAAACACCGCCAGTGCAACCAGCAGGATCAGGCCCGACATGATCCAGAAAATGCCGCGCCACCCCAGCAGGGGCAACGCCAGGCTCACTGGTACGGTTGCCGACAGCGCCCCGGCGGTGCCGGAAAACAGCATCCAGCTGGCCAGTTGCGATTGTCGCTCCGGGGCATACCATTGCCGGAACGCGGTCAGTGCGGCCATCAGGCAGGCGGACACGCCAATGCCGATCAGCGAGCGGCCTATCCAGAGCCCGGTGAGGCTGGTGCTGGCCGCGAAAATGGCTGCGCCGGCGGCGGCAAACAACAACAAGGCCGCCTCCGTGCGCCGGGAGCCGTATTTGTCCAGCCAGATGCCCATTGGCAGTTGCAGCGCCGCGAAGGTCACGAAATAGGCCGACGACAGCAGCCCCAGGTCGGCGTTCGACAGGTTCATGTCGGTCAGCAGGACCGGCGCGATCACCGCATTGATGGAGCGGAACGCATACGACAACAGGTATCCCGATGCGAAGCAAAGGAATACCCGGATAGCCAATGCGCCGGTCAGGTATCGGGGAGTCGTGCTCATTGCTGGCCAGGTCGGAATGAATCAAGGAAAATGTCGGCCGCCTCGGTGCGGACTTTGGCGGCCGCGCCGAGCACCACAGCCTGGTACGCAAACGGGCCGCGTGCCGCAAAGCGCGCATGCAGGCGGATCGCTTCGCCGCGTGCGTTCTTGCCGTCAACCTGTATGGCGGTCACTGGCAGTCCCGACACGATGAGCTGCTTTTCCTGCCGGACCGCGCCGCCCATGTTGCGCACCAGCGCCGCCTGCAGGGCGCGGGCAGCGCTGGCTGCCCTGGCTTCGTCGGGCAAGGTCACTGTGCCCACGGCATAGGTGACGCCCTCGACCTCGGCGCCGCGCATGGTCATGGCGAGATCGGTGGCGTCAAGCTTGACGGTGCGGGTATGGGCAGTCGGCTTGGCGGGCATCAGCACGACATACGGCGTCTCGGTGACGCGCACTTCGCGCCAGTCAAGTGGCGGCGTGCAAGCGAGCAGTGTCCAGCAGGTGAGCGCCACGCAGGAAAAGCGGCCCGCGCGAATGGTAATTTTCAGCATGGCCGAGATGGTAACAGCAGCAGGGGCATGCTTGACGCCAGGCTTGCGGATATTGCCTCAAAAAAAAGGCCCGCCAACCTTGCGGATGCGGGCCAAAACTTCCAGGGAGTGGTGCTTCGGTGAAGAACCGATGCCATCGTAGTACCGATGCCCAAACGCCATATTGCGCAATCGCAAGAGAGTTGCTCTTTTGATCTGGCCGCTCACTTTTTTGCCAGCGCCGGTTCACTGGCAGTCACTGCGGTACGGGACGCCAGGCGATTGAATTTCGTGCGGAACGGTTGTTCGACGAAACGGTAGGTCCAGCCGGACAGTATCAGCAAGGTGGCGACGTAACTCAGTAAAACGGCAAGCCGCAAAGACGGCGACTCGACCCGGTGCGCAATGTTCCCGAAGATCATGACCAGCGGCATGTGCAGCAGGTAGATCGAGTACGAACGCTCGCCCAGGATTTGCAAAGGACGGGTCTTGAGTGCGTCGGCCAGCCAGCCCTGGTCTGTGCTCACACCTGAAACCAGCAGTGCAAATGCAAAAGGAAATGCAAATGCCCAAGCCGGCTGCCGGTCCACCAGCGTGAGCCCCGCGACCAGCAGGGCGGCGCCAAGCAAGGCGAGCATCGATGCGGGCAGTCGTGTGGATGCCGCGCGATCAGGCTGCCAAGCCCGGCAACAGTGCCAGCACAGGGCGCCCAGGAAAAACGAAAACACCGAGCGAGGAAAGCCGAAGTCATAGGTCAGCGACAGGCAACCGACCTTGACCAGGCTTTGATTGAACGTGACGGATGCCCAGACCGAGATTGCCAAGGCGGCCATTGACAAGAACGCAAAAACAAGCAGCCTGGCCCGGCCTTTTGCGAACAGGCAAATCGCGGCGAACAGCAGGTAAGTGAATACTTCGGTGCTGATACTCCAGCTTGGTGTATTCAGGATCAGGTCGTGGAACAGT
>NZ_JAUSNH010000220.1 GCF_030645335.1 Lacisediminimonas sp.
CAAACAAAAGGTGTTCAAACTTTTTTGGAATCATGGGAATCGGAATAGGGATGGGGCGCCAGGTTCAATGCGAGTCATATCGGTTTCTCTTGCGCAGGCCCCCTTGGTTTGTCTGGCGGGAATGACTGATCGCGAAAAAGAGTGCCATTCTAGCTTTCCTGTGGCTGACGCACGCCAAAGCGAGGCATAACAAACGATTTGCTCCGAAAACTTGCCGGCACGCAATTTGCTGCTTATCATTCAAGTGCCTTGAATCGGAAGAAAGTGCACTTCTTTGGTTCATCCGACTGCCGACAGCTTCGAATCCGGACATCCATGACAAAAAAAGCGACTGCGCCGGCTGGCCGCCTTCGGGCCAGCGGTGACAGCCCAACGAGACAAGGCGGGCAAGCACCCGCACAGGCGCCTGCCCTGGCGACTGCGCAGGCGAGCGCTTTGCCGCCGGCCGATCTCGGCGCGCGTGTACGGCACGCCCGTCTGTTGCATGGCTTGACGTTAAAGGCAGTGGCGCAGCGTGCCCAGTGTTCGGAAAGCGCAGTCTCCAAAGTGGAGCGCAACCTGGCTGCACCGTCGCTGTCCATGCTGCACCGGCTGGCGCTGGCGCTGCATACCAATATCTCTTCGCTGACGGCGGAAGGCCCGCCGGACAATGGCCCGGTATTGCGGGCAGGCCAGCGGCCAGTGCAGGCAGTGGCCCGCCGCGCCGCGCATGGCATAAACCTCGAAAAATTGACGGTCAACATGGGCGGCGGACTGCTGCAGGCGCATATTCATATCGTTGAACCTGGCGCCGGCAGCGAGGGCCAGATCGAGCACATGGGAGAGGAAATCGGCTACGTGCTGACCGGCTCGCTGTTGCTGACGCTGGGCGAGGAACGCTATGTGCTGGAAGCCGGCGACTCGTTTCACTTCGCCAGCCAGACCCCGCATGGCTATCGCAATGTCGGCGCCAATACCGCGCGCATTGTCTGGGTCAACACGCCGCCTACTTTTTGAATGGGCGGGAAAAAACCCGGTGGCCGTGTGTGTGATTGACGACTATTTTTACTGGTTGCTGACTGATTCACCTGATCTACCTGATTGACAGAATCTGACTTATTTACTGTTTTACCGACCGCTTCAAACGCAAGTCCGATCGTCGTTATTCAACAAGCCGCAAGGGGATAGAAAATGCAGAAGTCGTACTTGAAAACCGCAGGACTGGCAGCGCTGGCGCTGTCACTGACGCTCGGCGCATTGCCGGCCGGCGCCAAGGACAAAGTCAAAATCGCCTTTATCGGGCCTTTGTCGGGTGGCGTGTCGGCCAACGGCGTGGGCGGCCGCAATTCGGCTGATCTGGCAGTGCGCCTGCGCAATGCCGACCCGAAAAGCAAATACACCTACGAGCTGGTATCGCTCGATGATGAATGCAAGCCGAACGTCGGCGTGCAGGTGGCGACCAAGGCCGCGTCCGACAATTCCATCATTGGCGGTATCACCCATTACTGCTCGGCAGTGGCGATGAGCACGGTCGACGTCTATCACAAGTTCGGCATGCCAGCGATCGTCTGGGGTGCGGTTCTGCCGGAAATTACCTACGGCAACGACTTCAAGGAAGTCCATCGCGTCAATGGCACGATGATCAACCAGAATGAAGTCGCGGTGCAATTCATGACCGGCCTGGGCTACAAGAAATACGCCGTGATCCATGACACCACCGACTACGGCAAAGGGCACAATAAATACTTCAGCCAGTACATGGCCAAGTCAGGCGGCCAGATCCTCGGCACCTTCGGCGTGACTGCCGACCAGCAGGACTTCACCGCTGAACTGACCAAGATCAAGCAACTCAAGCCCGATGTCATCTACTTCGGTGGCCTGACGCCGATCGGCATCCGTATTCGTTCGCAGATGGAGAAGCTGGGCATCAAGGCGGTGTTCGAGGGCACCTCGGGCATCAAGTCCGACGCCTATATCGAGGGCCTGGGCAAGAACCTGGCCGAAGGCTCCTTGTCCTTCATCGAAGGTGCACCTTGGGAAAAGCTGCCGGGCGGCCTGAAGTTCATCGCCAACTACAAGATGCAGAAATATAACGAAGCGCCGGAAGCCTATGGCCCGTTTGCCTACGCTGCCACATCGCTGTTGTTGGACGCCATCGAGAAGGTCGGCCCGAACCGCAAGAAAGTACGTGATGTGCTGAATGCGACCAAGGACGCCGATACCATCATTGGCAAAGTGACTTTCGACAATCGCCGGCAGAATATCGTCCCGCTGATTTCGAAGTACGTTGTCCAGGACGGCAAATGGGTGCTGTGGGAAGACAGTGAATACGCCAGCAAGAAGCGCAAGCTGAGCGGTTCGTAATCAGCGTCGGTTCAGGATGACGCCGCCGGCCCGGGCTTGTCGCGGGCCGGCGGCGTCGAATCCGCGCACAACGGATCAGAGGGTGGTCCTTCGCGCGCAATCGCAAGCAATCGCAACGAATGGCAATGAACAAGCGCGAACAACAACGTCCAAAGAATGACAACGAAAGGGCAGCATGAGCCTTGAAATATTTTCGCAGTATGTCGTCAACGGCTTGATGCTGGGCATGATTTACGCCATGGTGGCGGTGGGCTTCACGCTCTTTTTCGGCGTGATGGACATCATCAAGTTTTCGCATGGCGATGTGCTGATGGTCGGCGCCTTTGTCGGCCTGGCGACCTATATCGGGGTCGATGCAATCGGCATCACCAACCCGTGGCTGCAACTGGCGGCAATGCTGCTGGTATCGCTGACGCTGATCGCCGCCATCGGCGCGCTGGTCGCAAAATTCCTGGTGTTGCCACTGAAGAACGCGCCGCCGATCAACATCCTCCTGATTACCCTGATGCTGGGCCTGGCGCTGCGCGAAGGCGTGCGACTGTTCTATCCGAACGGCTCCAACCCGAAACCGTTTCCGCGGCTGCTGCCAGCCACCGAGCTCAACCTGGGCGCACTGAGCCTGCGCGCCGACAGCCTGATCCTGCTGCTGACCGGCCTGGCCACCATCCTTGCCTTGCGCTTCGTGATTACCCGCACCCGGCTCGGACTGGCGATTCGCGCTGTCGCCCAGGACGGCGAGACTGCGCGCGTGATGGGGATTAATTTTGAGCGCGTCGTGCTGATCACCTTTGGCCTGGGCTCGGCGCTGGCCGCAATGGCGGGCCTGATGAACGGCCTGTATTACAACGAAATCAGTTTCAATATTGGCTTGCTGCTTGGCGTGATCGGCTTCTCCGCCGCGATCCTTGGCGGGCTGGGCAATTTTTACGGCGCGATCCTGGGCGGCTTTCTGTTTGCCGCGTTGCAGACCATCGGCGCCGTGGTGCTGCCACTATTGAGCAGCAATATTCCGAGCGCGTACAAGGATGTGTTCGCCTTCGCCATCGTGATCATCCTGATTGGCTGGAAGCCAACCGGACTGATTGCCGAACGCAGCAGCGAGCGGGTATAAATCATGCAAAAAACAACGACTGCTGTCCCTGTACCACCGGCTGCACCAATGGCGGCGCCGGCCGCATCGCCCGCATCGACCGCCCTGCTGGTGGGCGCGATGATCCTGATGACGGTGTACGCCTGGGCCATCCTGCACGCCGAAACCCAGACCGAGGTGATCTCGCTGTTCATCGCGGCGATCGTGGCCGCGCTGATTTCACGGCGCACCAAACTGATGAAGCCGCTGGGCGAGGCCGCTGCGGCCGCACCCAAGCTGCTCGGCGCTGGTTGCGTCGTGGCCGTACTGGCCTTGATGCTGGCCTTCCATGATGTCCATTTTGCCTTGCTGCTGCTGGCAACCGTGTTGCTGTATTCGGTCGTGGGACTGGGGCTGAACATCCAGTTCGGCTACTGTGGCATCGTCAACTTTGCCGGCGCTGCCTTCTTTGGCATCGGCAGTTACACCGCAGCGGTGCTGAGCGTACACAGCCCATTGCCGCATTTGCTGATACTGGCAGTCGGCGGACTGATGGCGGCGCTGATCGGATCGTTGCTGATCCTGCCGGTGCTGCGCACGCGCGGACACTATGCGGCGCTGGTGACGATTGCGTTCGGCATCCTGTTCAAGAATTTCCTGGAAGTCAACGACACGCTCGGCGGTCCGCAAGGCTTGAAAATTCCCACCATGAAAATTTTCGGCTGGTCGCTCAGCGACAATATCGAAATTGCCGGTGTCGAATTTTCGTTCTATACGAATTTCGTCTTGCTGGCGCTGCTGTTGTGCGTGGTCAGTTTCGTGCTGGTGCGGCGGCTGGAGCGGTCCTGGATCGGCCTGTCGATGGACATGGTGCGCACCGACGAAGTCGGCGCCGCCGTCTTCGGTGTGCAGATCGCGCGCTGGAAAATCGTCGCCTTCACGATCGGCAATTTCCTGGCCGGCCTGGCCGGCGCAACCTACGGCCTGATGACCGGTTATGTCGCGCCGAATAATTTCACCTTCGCCGATTCGCTGATCCTGGTGTCAATCCTGATCCTGGGTGGCATTGGTAATCCGTGGGGCATTTTGCCGGCGGCGGCCATTGTGCTGATCCTGCCGGAGAAGCTGCAGTTCATCCAGGAATACCGCTTCTTCCTGTATGCGCTGCTGGTGATTTTCATCCTGCTGTTCCGGCCGGACGGCTTGTTGCCGCGCACGGTGCGCAACTACTTCCCGGGGAGGGCCAAATCATGAAGACGCCATTGCTGCAGGCTAACGGCCTGACCATGCGCTTCGGCGGCCTGACTGCGCTGGACGCGCTGGACCTGTCCGTATTCGACGGCGAGATTTTGGGGCTGCTGGGCCCGAACGGTTCCGGCAAGACCACGTTCTTCAATGTCGTCACGGGTTTGTATGCACCCAGCGCCGGCGATATCCTGCTGGATGGGCGCGACATCCGGGGCAACACGCCGCAGCAGGTTTATCGGGCCGGCGTGACCCGCACTTTCCAGCGCTCGCGCTTGTCGCTGACCATGACCGTGTTCGACAATGTGGCGATCGGCAATTACCAGCATTTCGAGCTCGGCCTGTTTGCCAATCTGTTCCAGCGCAAGCAACTGCGGCAGGAATACGAGCGCACGGTCGAGATGGTGCATGCGCTGCTCAATACCTTCAACAAGGAGCTGGCTGCAAAGCTGTTCCAGCCGGCCGGCGGCCTCAGCATGATCGACCGCCGCCGGGTCGAACTGTGCCGCGCGCTGATCAGCAAGCCGCGCCTGCTGTTGCTGGACGAGCCATCCGCCGGCATGACCCACGACGAAACCAATGAACTGATGGACGACATCCTGCAGGTGCGTTCGCAGCTGGGGCCGTTCACCATCGTCATCATCGAGCATGAAATGAATGTGATCCAGCGTATTACCGAGCGCTGCGTCGTGCTGAACTACGGCAAGAAAATTGCCGAAGGCAGCTACGCAGAAATTACCGCCGACCCGCAAGTGCAAGTCGCGTACCTGGGCCAGGAGGCCGCCGCATGAGCATGTTGACCATCACTGGCGTGCGTACCGCTTATGACCGCATCGATGTGCTGCACGGCATTTCGCTGACGGTTGAAGAGGGCACCATCACCTGCATCCTCGGCTCCAATGGATCGGGTAAATCCACACTGATCCGCTCGATACTGAACCTGACCCCGCCGAACCAGGGCGAGATCCTGTTTGAAGGAAAATCCTTGCGCGGCGTGCCGACCCATCAGGTGATCGGACGCGGCATTGCCTGTATCCCGGAAGGCCGCAAGATTTTTCCGAAGATGACTGTCGATGAAAATTTGCGAGTCGGCGCTTATCAGGAAACCTCCGGTGCAGAAATCGCGCGCCGCGCCGAGGAAGTGTACGCACTGTTTCCGCGCCTGAAGGAACGCACGGCCCAACTGGCAGGCACCATGTCCGGTGGCGAGCAGGCGATGGTGTCGATCGGGCGCGGCCTGATGGCCAAGCCGCGCCTCTTGATCATCGATGAGCCGTCGCTCGGTTTGTCGCCGCTGTATGTGAAGGAGAACTTTCGCATCATCAGCGAGATCAACAAGCTTGGCATCACCGTGCTGCTGGTCGAGCAGAATGTGCGGCAGACGCTGGCGATTGCGCATTACGGCTATGTGCTGTCGCAGGGACATCTGGTGGCCCAGGGCAGCGCGCAGGAGCTGGCGCAGAACGAAGAAGTCCGCGCCGCCTATTTTGGCTGAACAATACAAGGAGACTGTCATGTCCGCTCATCCAATCAATACGTCATCTGCGTCTGGCGCTGCTGCCACCGCTGACGCCGCGGCCGCCGGTAATCCGGTCGATGTGGTCGCGCTGACGCAAACGCTGCTGCGCATGGATACCATCAATCCACCCGGCAACGAGGACCAGTGCACCCATTACCTGGCCGACCTGCTGGGTGCGGCCGGCTATCACTGCCGCCTGGTCGAATTCGCGCCGCGCCGCAGCACGCTGGTGGCGCGCATTGGCGGCAAGCCGGGCAAGTTGCCGATCTGCTTCACCGGCCATGTCGACCTCGTGCCTCTGGGCTCGGCGAAGTGGACGCATGAGCCGTTTGGCGCCGAGATCGTCGGCGACAAATTGTACGGACGCGGTTCCAGCGACATGAAGAGCGGCGTGGCGGCGTTCACCGTAGCGGCGCTGGCACTGGCCGACCAACTGAAAGACAGCGCAGGCGTGACGCTGGTCATTACCGCTGGCGAAGAGACCGGCTGCGAAGGCGCGTTCCATCTGGTGAGCCTGGAAGACGCCGCCGACATTGTCGGCCAGGCCGGCGCCCTGGTCGTGGCCGAGCCCACCGGCAACGAACCGCTGGTCGGCCACAAAGGCGCGTTCTGGCTGCGCGCCAGCGCCACCGGCGTCACTGCGCACGGCTCGATGCCGCAGCATGGCGACAACGCCATCTACAAGATCGCGCGCGCTGCGCTGGAAATGGAGCAATTCAGCTTCGACACACCGCCGCATCCATTGATGGGGCAGGGCACGCTCAATGTTGGCACCATGCGCGGCGGACTGAACATCAATTCGGTGCCGGACGCGGCCGAAATGACGATCGACATCCGCAGCGTAGCCGGCCAGGAACACAAGCAGATCTGGGGCTGCCTGTGCAAAACGATGGGGCCATCGATCGGACTGCAAACCCTGCTCGACGTCGGCAGCGTGTTCACCGAACCGGATGATCCGTGGATGCAAAGCGTATTCCGCCATTGCCAGCCTTTGTTCGACGCACCCTTGCAGCCCAAAATCGTGTCCTACTTTACCGACGCCGCAGCCTTGCGCGGGCCGCTCGGCAATCCGCCGACCGTCATTCTCGGCCCCGGTGAAGCGCAGATGGCACACCAGACCGATGAGTATTGCCACGTCTCCAAGATCCGCGCGGCAGAACAAGTCTTTCGCAACATCATGCTCGACTGGTGCCAGCAATGAAGCCAACCGAGCTGAACCGGCTGAGCGCCAGCCAAGCGGCAGTCAAACTGCAACAGCGCGAGATCAGCGCCGAACAACTGGTGCGCAGCTGCCTGGACCGGATCGAGGAGCGCGAGCCGGCCGTGCAAGCCTGGACCCAGGTCGCCGCTGACAGCGCACTGGCGCAGGCACGCATGCTGGACAGCGGTCCGGTGCGCGGGCTGTTGCATGGCTTGCCGATCGGCGTCAAGGATCTGTTTGACACCGATGGCATCGCCACCAGCTACGGCTCGCCGATCTACGCCAATCATGTTCCAGACTCAGACGCTGCCGCGGTCGCGCTGGCGCGCGAGGCTGGCGCGATCGTGCTGGGCAAAACCGTCACCACCGAGTTCGCGACTTTTCATGCGGGTAAAACGCATAACCCGCATCGCCCTGGCCACACACCGGGCGGCTCATCCAGTGGGTCGGCAGCCGCTGTCGCCGACTTCATGGTGCCGCTGGCATTCGGCACGCAGACTGCCGCATCGGTGATCCGGCCGGCCGCGTTTTGCGGCGTCGTCGGGTACAAACCGACTTATGGCAGCATCGTGCGCGCCGGCGTCAAAAGCCTGTCCGAAACGCTGGACACCATCGGCGCGTTTGGCCGTTCGGTGCCCGACGTGGCGCTGTTCGTCGCCGCGCTGACCGGCGACAAGCGCCTGGCCGACACCGGCAACGTCGATGGCCTGCGCATCGGCCTGTGCCGTACCCATGAATGGCCCCTGGCCGACCCGGATACCCAGGCCGCGTTCGACCTCGCACGCAGGCGTTTGACCGCTGCGGGGGCAGTGGTGACCGAGATCGACCTGCCAGCGCATCTGTCAACGATGGTGCAAGTCCAGACCGAGGTCATGGCGTTCGATGCTGCCCGCAGCCTGGCGCACGAGCGTGTGCGTCATCCGGCCATGCTGAGCAGCGATCTCGCCGCATTGCTGGCCAGCGGCATGTCAATCAGCGTCGAGCAGCATCAGCGCAACCTGGCCGGTGCGGCGCTGGGGCGGCAGTTGATCGACAGCGTGTTCGATTCCTGCGATGTGCTGTTTGCACCGAGCGCGGTAGGGACTGCGCCCGAAGGCATTCTGGCCACCGGTAACCCGGTGTTCAGCAGGATGTGGACACTGCTGGGAGTGCCGTGCGTGCATCTGCCCTTCATGACCGGCGCGCATGGCTTGCCGGTCGGGATGCAGGCGGTGGGGAGGATCGGTGGCGACCGGGGGCTCTTGCAGGCGGCGCACTGGATGATGGAAAAGCTTTCGGGCTGAAAGACACAACGAAGTTGATCTGTCCCGGCGAGCCATCCCGGCCAACAGGCTAAGATCAACGCCATCCCTTCGGGAGGATCCCCCGAAAAATGAAAGCCCCTGACGCCGCATCGCCCAGCGTCACCCCCGCGCCCGCCGCCGGCGGCTGGCTGAAAAAGCTCGGCCCTGGCCTCATCACAGGCGCTGCCGATGACGACCCCAGCGGTATCGCCACCTACTCGCAGGCCGGTGCGCAGTTCGGCTTCGGCATGCTGTGGACCTTGCTGTTCACCTATCCGCTGATGGTGGGAATCCAGGTCATCAGCGCACGAATTGGCCGGGTGACCGGCCATGGGCTGGCTACCAATATCCGTCGCCACTATCCGCGCTGGTTGCTGTACGCGATCGTCGGGTTGCTGATGGTGGCAAACACGATCAATATCGGCGCCGACCTGGCCGCAATGGCGGACGCAACACGACTGGTCTTTGGCGGGTCCACGCATTGGTACGCGGTGGGCTATGGCGTGTTGTCGGCATTACTGCAGGTATTCATCCCGTATCGCCGCTACGTGCGGCTGCTGAAGTGGCTGACGCTGGCCTTGCTGGCCTATGTCGGCACGGTCTTTGTCGTGCAAGTACCGTGGTCGCAACTGCTGGCCAAAACCTTGTTGCCATCGCTGTCGTGGCAACCGGCTTACCTGACCACCATCGTTGCCGTGTTCGGCACCACCATCAGTCCGTACCTGTTTTTCTGGCAGGCGTCGCAGGAGGTGGAGGACATGCGGGCAGATCCCCATGCGCGGCCCCTGAAGGCGCATCCGGAGGATGCACGCGGCGCGTTCAAGCGGATTCATGTCGATACCTGGTTCGGCATGGGCTTCTCCAACCTGGTCGCGTTCTTCATCATGCTGACGACAGCGGTGACCTTGCATGCGCACGGGCTGACCAACATCCAGACTTCGGCCCAGGCGGCGCAAGCGCTGCGGCCGATCGCGGGCGACTTTGCGTTCATGCTATTTAGCATGGGCATCATCGGCACCGGGATGCTCGCCATTCCGGTACTGGCCGGTTCAGCGGCGTATGCGATGGCGGGCGCATTCAAATGGAAGAACAGTCTTGAGGACAAGCCAGAAATGGCGCCGCAGTTCTACGCCATCATCGTGGTGTCCACGCTGATCGGCATCGGGCTGGATTTCACCGGGCTGGACCCGATCAAGGCGCTGGTCTGGAGCGCTGTCATCAACGGTGTGATCTCGGTGCCCATCATGTGCGTGATGATGCTGATGGCGTCGCGCACCGAGATCATGGGGCGGCTGGTGATACCGCCCCGGCTGAAGTGGCTTGGTTGGTTGTGTGTGGCGGTGATGGCGGTTGCGGTGGCGGCGATGTTGCTGACGCCGGGTGCCTGACCGGGCGGCTTGGCGATGCCAATATTCCAGCGCAAATCATATTCGGCTCAGAAATTCGTCCAACAAAAATAGGGAGATAAATGAAAAAAATAACCAGGATGTTGAATATCCCGGCAGTGTTGCTCGCCATGTCTTTGGGTACGGGCCTGCTAGCGCAACCGAGCGCAGTCCAGGCGCAGGCTGCACCGCCGCAGATACAAGAGCTGTTGCGGAAGTACCCTGCAGTGAGCTTCAAGCAGGAAGTCGGCGACGAGATCGGTGCCTTTACCAGTTTGTCCAACAGGGTCTTCAAGCCAAAAGGAGAAGGCCCATTTCCTGCGGTCGTCCTGATACACACTTGCGGCGGCATCAAAGACGCGCACATGCGCAAGCACGGTCGCGAAATGCTTGCGCAGGGTTTCGTGGTCCTGATGCAGGACAGCTACAATCCGCGCGGGCAGCAGGACTGCGGACCGGGGAATCGGAATGCGATTTCCGCTGTCGTCGGCGCAAATGACGCGTATGCGGCCCACGCGCATTTGTCCGCTTATCCCTTCGTCGACAAAAATCGGATCTATGTATCGGGCTATTCATTTGGCGGCTTTGTTGCCACGCTGCTGGCTTCTCCGACAGTTGCAACGTGGATCGGTACGCCAGCCCGTTTCCGGGCCACAGTGGCCAACTACTCCCCGTGCAAGTTCCAGGGGCGCGATATCCTCTCGCCGCAAATTGACCGTCCGCTTTTGATGCTGTTCGGCGAGAAAGACGACGAAACTCCGCCGGCAAGCTGCTTCCCGCTGATAGAGGATATGAAAGCCGCGGGCAAACCAATCAAATGGCACCTTTACCCTGGCATTACCCACGGATGGGATAAGGACGGGCAGACGCGGGATGGATACATCTACAACGAAGATACGACGCGCGACGCCAGTCGCCGCATGCTGGATTTCTTTAAAGAAAATGGCTGATGGATAGTTGAATCTGACGAGTATTTATTGCGGTCGATGCGGCTCCAATGAGGTTCCTGCGCATCGGCCACGTAGCCGCCCCCGGTTAACGGATCCTCCGCACCTTAGTTTTTCCTCGCTTGATGCGGCGCAAGATCGCACCCTGCCAAACAGGGTTACCGTGGCCTTGGGATCCCGCTGAATTATCTGCGTCGATCCTAATTCACTTCCGTCAACGAAAGGAAAGCCATGAACGAAATCATCCAGCGCCTGATGGAGCGCACCGGCCTGCCGCAGGATAAGGCGATGAGCGCAGTCGAGACGGTATTGGGATTCTTGAAGGAGAAGCTGCCGGGCCCGGTTGCGTCCCAGATCGATAGTGTGATGGGAGGCAGTCAAGCAGACTCATCGGGAATCAGCGGAATCGCGTCCGGCATTGGCGACATGTTCGGGAAACGATAGCGGCAGCGCCGCACTCACCGAGGTTCAAATCGGGGCTTGGCTACTTTTCGCCTGCCCTGAAATTTCCCTCCTTGAGCGCCGGTGGATTGATGTGACTCTTGAAGTAATCCTCCGGAGCCGTGGCTTGAATGCGAACACAGCACTGTACCCAACTGTGTCCTGCCACCGCCCGCGCCTCCTGCTCAAGTCGTTCATGTATGGCTTTGGCCATCGAACGAAGCATTTCTGCCGGGCGTGGGTTCATGGTCTGCAAGGTCGCAAAGATAAAGGCAGCGGAGCTATCCTTGTCCGCTACCAGCCATTCGTCGAGCACAATGACGCGGCTTTTAAAATCCTCTACCCGGGCAAAACCCTGGGCCGCCAGCGATGCGTGGAGATCTGAAAAACATTTTTTCCAGTCGATCCGGCTCGACAGAGGCCCCGGCACTTCTACGGTAATGTGCGGCATGGTCTCAATCCAGCGATGCGTTGGACCGGCGTGCCGCATCGCCCCACTTGATCGACTCACCGTCCAGGAAAGTTCTCATCTCTCTCAACGACATCAGTGAAGTGGTGAGCCCCGCTTCTGCCAGCTTTGCAATCACATCAGGCTTGCCCAGCGAAGCATTGATTTCCTTGTTCAATTTCTCGGCAATGGCGGGCGGCATGTTGGCCGGCCCCATGATCCCGTACCAAGGCGTAGCGACGAAGCCCTTCAATCCGGCTTCGCTCATCGTTGGTACATCAGGAAACGCCGCGCTGCGAGTCGGGCCGGTTTGCGCGAGTGCCTTCAGGCGGCCGGTTTTAATGTGCTGCACCAGCGGCCCCGGGTTGTCGAACATGATCGCGACCTGGTTCCCCAGCAGGTCGATGGTGGCAGGCGCCGATCCCCTGTAAGGGACATGCGTGAGTTCGGTATTGGTTGCCTGCTTGAACATTTCACCAATGATGTGCTGCGGCGTTCCGTTGCCGGCAGATCCGTAGGTGATCGAGTTGGGTTTTGCTTTTGCGGCCGCTACGATATCCGCGATGTTTTTGAAAGGCTGATCAGGATGCGCCACGACCACGAAGGGAACGCGGCTGATCAGCGCAATCGGCGTCAAGTCCTTTGCAGGGTCATAGGGCAGCTTCGGATAAAGCGCCTTGCCCACGGAAACGGGACCGGTTGCGCCAAGCAGCAGGGTGAGTCCATCCGGGGCTGATTTTGCGACGTGGTCAGTACCGATCGTGCCACCAGCGCCAGTCCGGTTCTCGACTATCACCGATACGCCCAGGCTCTCACTGAGATTCTTTGCCACCAGGCGACCAAGCATGTCCGTTACCGCGCCCGCCGAATACGGAACAATTATTCTGATGGGCTTTTTCGATGATGCATCCTGCGCCTGCGCTGAAAGGGCCAGCGCTCCAAGGAATGCAGATGCCACCAGCCGGTTGAAAATAGTTCGATTGATCACCTGCCGTCTCCAATTTTTAAATTTGTATTAATTCATCATACATAAATAAGCGAAAATTCCAATGGGAAATGAAATGATCGGCACCTTCAGCCGCCCATGATGAAGGAGATGCCATTGGCCTTTCGCGTGATTTCCATGGCCGGCGGGTATGAAGTGCATGTCGACCCCCGGAGGATGACCGTCGATTCGCAGGGAGGCCATTTGAGCGCGTGATCGACCATATCCGCGCAAAAAGTTAATCGCGTATCCAGCGTGGGCTGGAGGGCTTTGTCGACGCTGGGCTGAAGGAGTTCGGGATTTGGGTCGTCAACAAAATGGCCTCGATCACGATGCGAAGGCCTCCCTTGCGCACAGCGAATGTACCTGATCATTCCCCCTCAAGCCGCCTCCCTTGGCAGCGTGACAGTAAATACCGTACCCTCACTTTCCGTCGACTGTGCAGTAATGGTTCCCTGATGCGCTTCAGTAATCTTGCGTGCAATGAACAGACCTAGCCCCAAGCTGGTAGAAGGGCGCCCTTCATTCTGGTTGTTTCCAGACAGTTGGGTGAGCGGGTTGAATATCCTCTCAAGCGAATCATGAGGAATCAGTGGGCCCCGGTTGCGTACCTGCACAATAATCTTGTCCGATTCCCTGTAGGCGGAAATCGTAACGGGCTGTTCTTTCACCCGGTATTGGACCGCATTCGTCAATAAATTGGTTATTACTTGCTGCAGGCGCGGGCCATCAAATTCTCCCGTCAAGTCTCCGGAATAATCCAGCTGGATTTCGCAGTCCGGATGCGCCGCGCGCACTTCATCCACAGCTGCCTTGCAAACCCCTAGCGCGTCGGTCCGCCTGCGGTCAACCGGCATGTCGTTGCCGATCTGGATTCGTGAATACTCGAGCAAGTCATTGACCATGTGAGCCATGGTTGCAGCACTTCGTTTCACCCGCATCCCGACGTCGTTTTTCTTGTGTGTGCCCATGCCTGGCGTTGTCAGGTAGTCGCCGGCCATTGCCATGGCAGCCAAAGGGGTGCGCAAATCATGACCGAGGATTGCCAGGAATATATCTCGCGAACGGTCCGTGTTTTCGGTATAGCGGGTAACCGATTCCGCTACTGCCTGGTCGATTGCCTCATTAAAACGCACCATGTCGTTGGTAGTCGACTCCGATAACTCACGAACGTTCGGCAACCACATTCGCAGAACCGTAGCGCGCAGTGCTCGAAATTCTGCGACCAGTTGAATCATCGTAAAGCCGACCTCTTGCCGCAACGTGCCATGGACCGATGCCGCACTGTTGGTGTCGTCTTCAGCCAATCCCTTCGACTTCCCAGATGATTCTTGCCGACTTTGCCTGGAGTCGATTCCTGACGCAACTTCTTCCAACATCTGCTGTGCGTGGTCACGCAATACCAAGGCGGTCATCTCAGTGTCTGAGGGAAAAAGTGTTCTTGCAAAAGACTCCCATTCCTTCAAGATGGTTTGCATATTATTATTGATGAAGGTGGATAGCTGCATCTGAAGGCTCCGATAGTGATTGAAACGTCGTTAGCGCAACCTTGCGTGTAAAAATCCAGTCCCAATCGACTTTTGCCCGCGGCTAATGGTTGGTATTTGTGTTCGCTGCCCCCGGCACGAGTTTCGCTTCTTGCCTGTCCATTTGAGGAGAGAAGTCATGAAACGTTCGTCCCTTGCCACTGTGCTACTGGGTTCAGTATTGATCTTCGGCGCCGGTGCCGCCTGGAGCAAATTGCCGGCCCCCACTGAGGAAGAGTTAGCCAAAGCCGAAGCGTCCAAACAAAAAGCCGCCCAGGACGTCGAGCTTGAAAAGCAGAAACTTGAAAAAGCGCAGGACAGGGTGGTGCAAAAGTACAAGCAATCCACTCCAAATGCCGGGCAAAATACGGCCGCTGCCAGCGCAAAAGATAGCCGCACTGAAATTCCCTCTGCGGCAATTAATAGCCGGCCCCTTGAAAAGGCAGAGGCTTATAGCGAGGGCGTCACCACTGAATCGGCGCGCGGAGCCAGTGTTGGCAGTAAAAGCGGCGCCGCTAAAGTGGAGCAGGGAAAGAGCAAGTAGTAGTGGCACCGGCGACCTGGCAAGACGCCACCGGCCGGCTGCTGCCCCGGCTGGCTTCCTTGTCCGTCACCTGGGCTGACAAACAAAGCCCCTCGGCGCGAGGGGTTTTGTCCTGAAGGGGCAATGCCGGGAGTATCAGCGGTGCTGCCAGGCCTTCACGTAGTTGATGGCGAACGCATTGGATGCGCCGGTCGGCGTGCTTGCGTCCGGCGAGCCACTGGCGCTGCCAAACCACAGATCCAGGATGATGTACATCGGATCCGAGAGCGCCGCATCGATTGAGTAGCCTTCTATCCCGTCGAAGTAAAAGGTAATGCGGTTGGGCTCCCATTTCACGCCATATTTATGGAAGCCGGCCGCCAGGTCCGGTGTGGCGATCTTGCCGTAGCCGGCGCGACTGGTCGAGTCATTCCAGACCACAGGGGCGTACATGGTTGCCGTGGTCGTTCCGTCCGCGCCCGGCGCAGACCATGGTGACTCGCCGCCGGGATAGGCTTCCATGATGTCGATCTCCGGCCGCCTTTCGCCCAACTGGTTGAACAGCCAGAAAGCAGGCCATGCGCCTTTGCCTTTCGGTAGTTTGGCTTCAATCTCGAAGTAGCCGTATTTTTGCGCGAAGCGCCCTTCGGTATCCAGCGTGCGATCGAAGAAATTCCCGTCAGAACCGCGCTCTGGCCATATGTTCAAGGCGCCACCGCTGGTGCTGTAGTTTGTGGTCGCGTTGCCGCCGCCGGTGCGCTCCGTGTTCCAGGTGGCGGTGTCGAGTGGGCCGTCAAAGCTCTCGTTGAAGGTCAGCCGATAGGCGCCGGCATCTTGTCCGGCCGGGCCATCGGTGGGGTCGCCATTGTCGGAAGTAAAGATTTGGGCCAGGAATAAATTGCCAGTCGGTTTGTTCGCTATCGCCGGCAATTGATGACCCAGGCTGACGCTGGCCGCAAGTTGACTACTGGGAAGGCTGCCGTTCGTGCTGCCAGCAGCGGACGTGTTGCCGGAGTCTCCAGTACCACCGCCGCAAGCGGTGAGAATGAGCGTGGCCACGGTGAGAGAAATGAGGGTTTTGCCTGTGCGAGGGGAATTTTTCATCTACGAGTTTTACCTTTATAAAAAGGCTAGTTCGATGTTCGCGTAGATGGGCGGTTCTACTTGGTTACAAAGTTCTTAATGGTAAGCTTGCACGATGTCGCTTCAGGCATCATCGCAACCAATGCGCCCAGTTCACCCAATGCAGCTAATGCAGCCAATACCATCTGTTTTGGTTCTGCCCCGAAGGAGAGTCATGTCCATCAAATCGCTTATGCATCAGTTGGTCCGGATAGTAGCCGTTATGTTTCTGATGCTTGGTATTCATACTCCGCTATCTGCCCAGACCAGTTACCCGACCAAGCCATTGCGCCTTGTCGTCCCATTTCCACCGGGCGGTTCCGCCGATATTCTCGCGCGGGTAATGGCGCAAAAATTGGGCGATATTCTCGGTCAGTCCGTGCTGGTGGATAACAAGGGCGGAGCGTCGGGTGCCATCGCTACGGATTTCGTCGCCAAATCCGCAGCCGACGGTTACACGCTGATCCTTGCCACTGCCAGTACGCAGGCAATCAATCCAGCAGTGAGCAAAGTCCCGTTCGATCCGCTGAATGATTTCACACCGGTTGGCATGATTGGGACGTCGCCCCTGGGACTGGTCGTCAATTCCGCGGTGCCTGGGGTTGGGGTGCAGGACTTGCTGGTCTGGTTGCGAGCCAATCCGGGAAAAATCAACCTGGCTTCATTCGGCAATATGACGGTGTCCCATCTGGCGGGCGAACTTTTCATGGCGAGCACGAATACCCGCATGCTCCATGTGCCCTACAAGGGTGGACCGGCGGCGATGACCGATCTGGTTGCTGGCCGCGTCTCGGTATATTTCGACGCACTGACCAACGCCATACAAACTTCCAAGGCGGGACGAGCACGATTGATTGCCGTCACCGGGCCACAACGGAATGCGGCGGTGCCGAACGTGCCAACGGTGGCAGAGCAGGGCGTTCCGGGGTTTGAGGTGAGCACCTGGTACGGCATCCTTGGCCCCGCAAAGATGCCCGCGGACGTTGTCGGCAAGCTCAACGCTGCCATCAACAAGTCACTTTCCGAGAGCGAGGTTCGTGAAAAGTTGACCGTAATGGGCGTGGACTCTGCCGCCGCTGGTCCGGAAGTGCTGGGCAATGCACTGCGCCGCGACCTTGCGAAGTGGGCCAAGCTTGCCAAGGACGCAAACATCAAGCCTGACTGAGGCTGCGGCACGACCATGCGATATATCGATAAATCATTCGACGTAAAAATCACCCGCGACCTGTGCTTCGGGCGCGCAGGCGTTCACGCCACGACGGACCGGCGAGAACGTGATTTGCTGCTGGATGTGTACGAGCCAGTCGGGCGACCCGCCGGCACGCTGTCGCCGGCATTGGTGCTGGCTTTTGGTGGCGCTTTCCACCGTGGCAGCAAGGAAGACGACGGCTTTGAACACGGCGGATCGCGCAGTACCGCGATGGCGCAGTACTGCCATGAATTCGCCCGGCGGGGCTATGTGTGCTTCTCGATCGGCTACCGGCTTGTGCCGGAAGATCCCGACCCCGGGAATACCATCGCGATGAGCGACCCGCAGGCCATCCCCAGGTCCCGGGTGGACCAGGTGCGCGAAATGCTCGGGCTTCCCTATGCGGACAACATGACATTGTGGCGCGGCATGGAGGGGGCTATCGATGACGGCGCCACTGCCCTGCGCTGGGTATGTGACAACGCCGGACGGTTCGGGATTGACCCATCGCGTGTGGTAGCCGGTGGCTGGTCCGCGGGCGCCCGTGTCGCGATGCATGCGGTGTTTGCCGAACGGGCGCCGGCAGCAGCGGTCATTTGCCTTTCCGGGTACATGGATCCGCATGACATGGCCAAGAACATCCCGAGCGCGGAAGCGGCGCCGGTCTTCCTTACCTGGGGCACCAAAGACCTCGACTATGTTCTGGCGCAGGGGCCTCGCTTCCGCGAACATTTTTCCGCCATCGGACTAAAGCATGCTGCGCACGAAATACCCGGGGCAAATCATTTCTATCCTTCGACGACCCCGCTTCAGGATGGGCGGGGTGGGACGATAAGCCTGGAGGATGCAATCGCGCGCTTCCTGGCCGAGCAGCTAAAGCTTGGTTCTTGAGTATCCCGGGAAAGGGGGCGGGAATTCCCCCGATCTTCAGGACCTCTCGTAATCGAAGCGCCGCTCCAGCAGCCACACACCGAGATACATCAGGGTGGCAATTGCCGCCAGGATCGCCAGGCTGGTCATCACCAGCGTCATGTTGAAAATGTTCTGGCCATAGATGATGAGGTAACCCAAACCTGCCTGGGCTGCGAGAAATTCACCAACGATGGTTCCGGTCAGCGCAAGTCCGATGTTGACCTTCATGGTCGCAATGATGGTCGGAATGGCGGCGGGGAAGACGACTTTCGAAAACTGCTCCCACTTGCTGCCGCCGAGCACCTTCACGAGCAATAATTTCTGTGGGTCGGTCTGTCGGAAGGCACTGTAAAACGACAGGATCGCCACGAAAAGCGTGATGGATACGGCCAGTGCAATGACCGAAGTGGTATTGGCCCCCAGCCAGATGATGAACACGGGACCGAGGGCGATTTTCGGGGTTGCATTCAGGATGACGATATAAGGATCCGAA
>NZ_JAUSNH010000223.1 GCF_030645335.1 Lacisediminimonas sp.
CGGTGCTGGTGGTGGTGGACAGCTTGATGATGTTTTGCGCGGCGACGGGCAAGGCCGCCATCGATGCGATCATGGCGAGGGAAAGCGCAGCCAGTCGGGTCTTGCGGATGAACATCCAATGCTCCATGTCTTTGATTGAAAGGCTATGGTATAGACCAATGGCTTGCCGTCCAATATGTACAAAATTGCATAAGTTGGACGGGTGCCTATAATGCCGTTCGCCCTGTCGACCGATCCCGCCCCATGCTCCACATCAAGCTCGGCTACACCTTTACGCAAACGCCCAGCGACAAGCAGCAGTTGCAAAACCCGCTGTTCGACGTGCTGTCCGCCATCCACAGCACCGGCTCGGTGGCGCAGGCAGCGCGCCAGCTCGGCCTGTCCTATCGCCATGTGTGGGGAGCGATCAAGGATTGGGAAGCTACGCTGGGCGCCGGGCTGATCCTGTGGGAGCGCGGCAAGCGGGCACGGCTGTCCGGCTTTGGCGAAAAATTGCTGTTCGCCGAGCAGCGCGCCAAGACCCGCGTGATGCCGCAGATCGAGAACCTGGTGGCCGAGATGGAGCGCGAATTCGCGCTGGCCTTCGACCGCGGTGCGCATGTGATTTCGATCATGGCCAGCCATGACCTGGCGCTGCCCCGGCTCAAGGATTTCATGGCCCAGCAGTGCAATCTCCATCTCGACATGCAATTCCGCCCAAGCCTGGATGCCATCGCCGCCCTGTCGCGGGGCGAATGCATGCTGGCCGGGTTCCATATCGGTGAGCAGCGCGCGCCCGGGACCCTGACGCAGAAAGCATTCAAGCAGTTGCTCAAGCCCGGCAAGCACAAGCTGATCAATTTCGTCGCGCGCGAACAGGGGTTGATGGTGCGCAGCGGCAATCCGAAAAAAATCCGCGGCATACCGGACCTGGCACGCCCTGATGTCCGCTTCGTGAACCGGCAGACCGGCTCCGGCACCCGGGTGGAAATCGATCAGTTGCTGGCGCAGTCCGGCATTGCGACAGAAAAGGTGCAGGGCTACGGGCAGGTCGAGCCGACCCATCTGGCGGTCGCGGCCGCCATCGCTTCGGGCCGGGCAGATGCCGGCATCGGCATCCATGCCGCCGCTGCGCAGTTCGGGCTGGACTTCATTGCCTTGCTGAGCGAGCAGTATTACTTCGCCTGCCTGAAGGACACGCTGAAAGAGCCCGCCATGCTCAAGCTGCTGGACCTGCTGGCGGGCAAGGGCTGGCACACCATCGTGCGCGATTTGCCCGGATACGACCCGGCAGATGCCGGTCAGGTTGTCTCGCTGCGCCAGGCCTTGCCCTGGTATGCGTTCAGGACGCCAAAGGCCGGTCCGGCTGATTGAGCTGGCTGCGCTTGCCGGCGTAGCGCCGGCAAGACCCAAGTCCGCGAGAAAATTCAAATTCTCTGCTGCACCGCGATGAAGCAGTCCCTCTGGCATATTTTCTGCATAAATTTCTCCGCATAAAGAAAAAATAGGTTTAAATTACCGTTGTAAAAAATTTTGAGCCATTTTTTTTCCAAAGCCAGCGACGCGCATGTCGTCCGCAGGGAAAACCCAGAAGCACCAGAAGCTCCTTTTTCCACCCTTTCCAGTTGGGGAAACAGATTGCGGCAGCATTTGATCGGTATTGATAGCGGCGGTACGTTCACCGACCTGTATTGCGCGGACGAATCCGGACAGGTCGTCAAGGTCCTGAAAGTGTCGTCCACACCGGATGATCCTTCGCGCGCCCTGGTGGATGCGCTCACAGCGCTGGGCTTTCCGGCCGAATCCATTGCGACCGTGCTGCACGGCACGACGATTGCGACCAATGCGGTCATCGAGCGCCGCGGCGCACGCTGCGCACTGGTCACCACGCGCGGCTTTCGCGATGTGCTGGAACTGGGCCGGCGCGACCGGCCCAGCCTGTACGGCCTGACCGGCGAGCAGCGCCCGCTGATTGCACGCGACCAGCGCTGGGAAGTGACCGAGCGGGTCGATCACCGCGGCCAGGTCATCGTGCCGCTGGACGAAGACCAGGTGCGCCGCCTGGCGATCCACCTGGACCAGGAAGGTATCGAGAGCGTGGTGATCGCCTTCATCCATGCTTACGCCAACACCCGGCATGAAGACCGCGTGCGCGAGATTTTCCTCGAAGTGCGCCCCAGCTGGGACGTCGTGACCGCCACCAGCGTGCTGTGCGAATTTTATGAATTCGAACGCACCAGCACGGCCGTGGTGCAAGGCTATTTGCAACCACTGGTATCGCGCTATGCCAAGGGCCTGATCGACAAGCTGGCCGCGTTCGGCTTCCACCGCGACATCCTGATCATGCAGTCCAACGGCGGGCTGACGCCGGTCACGCGGCTGGCCAACCGGGCTGCACATATCGTGCGTTCCGGCCCCGCTGCCGGTGTCGTGGCGGCTGCCGAACTGGCTGCCGACGCCGGCTACAGCAACGTCATTACCGGCGACATGGGCGGCACCAGCTTCGACGTCGCTGTCGTCATCGACGGCCGTCCCGAAGTGACCGAAACCACCGAACTGGATTTCCGCGTTCCGCTGAAGATCCCGATGATCGACGTCCATACCATCGGCGCCGGCGGCGGTAGCATTGCATCGATCGACCGCAGCGGCGTGTTGCAGGTCGGCCCGCGCAGCGCCGGTGCGCGGCCCGGCCCGGTCTGTTATGGATTGGGCGGCACCGAGCCGACCGTCACCGACTGCAACGCCGTGCTCGGCCGCATCAACACCGACAAGCCCATCGGCGGCGTCGGCAGTGGCCATCTTGATCTCGCTGCCGCACGCGCCGCACTGGGCAAATTGGGCGATGCGATGGGGCTGGGCGTGGAACAGGCTGCGGCCGCCGTACTGGCGGTGGTCAACCAGACCATGTCCGGACGCATTCGCTTGCTGTCGGTCGAGCGCGGCCACGACCCGCGCGACTTTGCCTTTGTCGCCTTTGGCGGCGCCGGCCCCTTGCATGGCGCCGCCTTGCTGGCCGATGTCGGCATTGGCGCCATGATCGTGCCGCCGTATCCCGGCGTGCTGTGCGCGATGGGTTGCGTGATTGCCGATTTGCGCTACGACTTTTCGCGCACCATCGACAAGCGTCTTGATGAAGTCGATCCCGCCAGCCTGCGCGAACAGTTCGAACGCCATCTTGAGGAGGGCCGCTCGCAGCTCGCACAAAATACCGCACTGATCAAGGACACGGTCGCCACCCATTCGATCGACATGTGTTTCCTGGGACAGATCCATCCGCTGCGGGTGCCGGTGGAAGCAGACTGGTCGCGCGCGCAGATTGAAGAGGCCTTCCTGCGCCAGTATGCCGGCGCCTTTGGCTCGGCGCTGGAAAACCTGCCGATCGTGCTGGTCACCTTGCGCAGTTCGGTCGCCGGCGTGCGGCCGCGTGAGCGCAAAGAGGCGCACGATGTGGCCGCGATTGCCGCCCCGGCCACCACCACCCGCCCAGTGTATTTCGACGGCTGGATCGACACGCCGATTTACCAGCGCAGCGCGCTGCAGGCGGGCATGTGGTTTACCGGTCCGGCAATCATCGAGCAGGCCGACACCACCACCGTGCTGGAACCGGGCATGCGCTGCCGGGTCGACGCGCTGTCCAACCTGATTGTGGAGCTGCTGTAATGGATACCGTAACGATCTCGGTGGTGCGCGGCGCGCTGGAACAGATCGCCAATGAGATGGACATGCATGTCATCCGCGCTGCGATCTCGCCGATCATTTCGGAAATGAACGACTGCGCCAACGGCATCTTCAATGCGGTCACCGGCGAGACCATTGCGCAGGGGCAGTTCGGCTTGCCGGTCTTCCTGGCCAACATGCAGTTCATGGTGCAACGGATGAACCAGGAAGTCGCGGCCAGCGGCGGCTGGAACGAGGGCGACGTCTGGATGACCAACAGTCCCTATTTCGGCGGCACGCACCTGCCGGACGTGACGATGGTGGCGCCGTATTTCCGTGACGGCAAACTGCTGGCCATCCTCGCCACGACCGGCCACATGATCGACATCGGCGGCTCCGCCCCCGGCGGATTTGCGCCGAACGCCAAGGACATCCACCAGGAAGGCATTTTCATCCCGCCGCTCAAGCTGGTCGACCGCGGCGTGCGCAATGAGGGTGTCATGCAAATGGTGTTGCGCAACCTGCGCCTGCCGGCTGAAGTCGGCGGCGACCTGCGCGCCATGAACAATGTATTCGACGTCGCCCGCCAGCGGCTCGATCGCGTGCTCGGCAAATTCGGTGAACAGACCGTCGCTGAAGTGATCGACGAAATGGTGGTCCGCTCGGAGCGCCAGATGCGCTCTTATATCGAAGAAATTCCGGACGGTGAATATCACTTCGAAGACTACCTCGACAACGACGGCGTCACCGACGCACCGATCAAGACCGCATTGACGATCCGTGTTGCCGGTGCGGATATCGAATTTGACTTTACCGGCACCGCGCCGCCCAGCGTCGGGCCGATGAACCTGTCGCGCACCTCCACGATGTCGATGTGCTACGTCGCGCTCAAACATATCTTCCCCGACGTGCCGGTCAATGGAGGCACCTTCCGCGCCGTCAAGTTCAATGTGCCCGAGCATTGCGTGTTTTCCGCGCAGTACCCGACGCCGGTGGGCGGCTACCTGGAAGTCGCCGGCAAGGTGGTCGACCTGGTATTCGGCGCACTGGCGCAGGCCATTCCGCAGCGCACACCGGCAGCCTTTTTCGGCACCACCGGCGTGTTCTCGTTTGGCGGCGTGCATCCGGACAGCGGCCGCTATTTCGTCTCGACCTGGGTCTATCCCGGCGGCTATGGCGGCAGCCACCAGTCCGATGGCCTGGTGCATGGCGTGACGCCGCAGTCGATGGCGCGCGTGATGTCGTACGAACTCACCGAGCACCGCGCGCCGGTGCGCTTCGAGCGAGTTGAAATGCGCGAAGATTCGGGCGGTGCCGGCTGGCATCGCGGCGGTTGCGGCAGCACCTTCGAGCTGACTGCGCTGGCGCCAATTTCCATGACGGTGCTGGGCGACCGCGTCGATTACAGTCCCTTCGGCATTGTCGGCGGCAAGGACGCCATGCCCAATGAAGTGGAATTCACCATCGACGGCAACAAGTGGAAGCCGCCAATGCGCAGCAAGGTCCAGAACCTGCCGATGAAAGCGGGTGACCGCTTTCGCGCTTCCTCCCCTGGCGGCGGCGGTTACCGCAACCCGCTGGAGCGGCCGGTCGAGCAAGTCGAGCGCGACCTGAACCTGGGCATCATCAGTGAAGCCACCGCGACGACTGATTATGGTGTCGTGATCGCCAGCTTCACCGAATTCGAAGGCCGGCGTCGTTACCTGCTGGACGCCGCCGCCAGCAATGCGCAGCGCGCAGCGCTGGGAGTGCGGCAATGAACAAACCGATCCTGAGTTTGCGCGGCGTCGAAGCCGGCTATGGCGAGCAGGCCAGTGTCCTTTCCGGCATCGACCTTGATGTCGCTGCCGGCGAAGTGGTGTGCCTGCTCGGGCCGAATGGCGCGGGCAAGTCCACCACCATCCGCACCATCTGCGGCCTGCTGCCCACGCGCGCCGGCCGCATCGAATTCGACGGCCGCGACATCACCGGCGCAGCGCCGGCAAGCAACGTCGCCGCCGGCATGGCGGTGGTGCCGGAAGGCCGCCGCGTATTCCCGACACTGTCGGTCGAAGAGAACCTGATGATGGGCGCGTATTCACATCGCAAGGGCATCGTCCCGCGCGAGAGCTTCGATGACATCTATGCGCTGTTCCCGCGCCTGGCGGAGCGCCGCACACAACTGGCGGGCACGCTCTCCGGCGGCGAGCAGCAGATGGTGGCGATGGGCCGCGCGCTGATGGTACGGCCGCGGCTGTTGTTGCTGGACGAGCCGTCGATGGGATTGGCGCCACTGTTGATCGAGCTGGTGTTCGACACCATCAACAAGCTGGCTATGCAGGGCATCACCATCCTGCTGGTGGAGCAGAACGCGGTGGCGGCGCTGGACGTGGCCGACCGTGGTTATGTGATTGAACGGGGTGTGGTGGTCCATGCCGGACTGGCTGCGGACCTGGAACAGACAAGTGAAATTCGAAGCAGCTATCTGGGTAGTTGAATTGGGTATCGGTAAGTCGGAAAGTTGGAATATCGGCGCGCAACGGGCTCTCTGGCCTGACTGCGTTCACTAATCAAAAGGAGTTGATCATGCATTCAACACGGACGGGTTTTCGCAGTCTTCAATTGCTGGCAAAAGGCGCGGCAGTCGTGCTGGCCGCCAGCGTGTCGCTTTCAGCCGCGCAAGCCGCTGAACTCAAGATAGGTTATTTCGGCCCATTGTCCGGTCCGGTCGCCGTGTACGGCACCGAAAGCCTGGCCGGCGTGAATTTTGCGCTGGAAGAAATTGCCCGCAACGGCATGATCGCGCCGCACACGATCAAGCTGATCTCGGCCGATGACCGTGCCGACCCGGGTGCTGCCGCACAAGCCGTGCGCCGCATGATCGAAGTCGATGAAGTGATCGCCATTCTCGGCGGCCAGACCAGCGCCGGTACTGCGGCAGCCATTGAAGTCAGCCGGGCAGCCAAGATCCCGCAACTGTCGCCACTGGCGGTCGACCCGGCACTGACCAAACAGAACAATCCGTGGTTTGCCCGCATTGCACCGTCGGCCGATCAGTTCTCGATCAATGCCGTGCAATGGATGGTGAATTCGCGCAAGGCAAAATCAGCCTACCTGCTGGTTCGCAACGACAACTGGGGCAACCCGCTGGCCGACGCTTTCGAAGCCAAGGCCAAGGAAATGGGCATGGTCATCAAAGGCCGCGTTGCCTACGAGCCGACCGCGCGCGAATTCAAGCCGATGCTGCAAAAAATGGCAGCAACCAATCCTGACTTCGTTGCTGTCCTCGGTTATTACACCGAGACCGGCCTGATGGTCAAACAGATGAGCGAACTCGGCGTCAAGCTGCCGGTGTTTGCCATGACGGCTCCTGGCGTTCCGCAATACCTGGATATCGCAGGGCCGGCCGCGAATGGCACGTACGGTTCGCTGTATTACTACTCGGGCTCGATCGACAGCGACAATGCACGCCGCTTCGTACGCAACTGGCAAGCCAAGTTCAATCGTCCGCCAAGCCAGTACGAAGGCATGGGCTATGACGCAGCGTATGTGCTGGCCGACTCCATCAAGCGCGCCAATGCCAAGGGCAAGGTCACACCGCAGTCGATCCGCGATGCGATCTTCGGCGTGAAAGACTTCCAGGGCGCAACTGGCCCGATCACCATTCTCCCGAGTGGCGACGCCAAGCGTCCGATGCCGTTTGTCCAGGTGCAGGGCAAGGATATCAAGCTGGATTACCTGGTTAAATAAAGTCAACAGAGCAAGGAGGCGCCGATGGAATTCATGACGCAATTGATGAGCGGGCTGGCAGTTGGTTGTATCTACGCGCTCGTCGCTGTGGGCTACAGCATGATTTACCGTGCCATGGGGCTGGTGAATTTTGCGCAGGCCGACATCATGATGCTCGGCGCCTTCGTCGGATTTTCCTTGTTGGCGGTGATGCCGGGTTTGCCATTCTGGATGGTGATCCTCGGCGCCACCGTGCTGACCGGCGCTTTCGGCGCCGTCATCGAACGGGTGGCGTATCGCCCGGCATTGAAACGCAACGTCGACCAGATTTACCTGGTCATGCTGACGCTGGGAATCGGCATCGTGCTGAGCAATACCGCCTTGCTGATCTGGGGCGCCAATCCGGTGGTGTATGCGATTCCGCTGACCCACCAGGTCTATACGGTCGCCGGCTATCCCTTCCCTGCGGTGTATGTGTATATCGCTGCCGTGATGCCGCTGATGCTGATCGGGCTGCAATTGTTCTTTTCAAAAACCTGGATCGGTGTGTCCACCCGCGCTGCGGCGGACGACAAGGAAACCGCATCGCTGATGGGCGTGCAGGTCGGCCGCGCCTCCGGTGTGTCCTTCGCCATCGCCGCCGGCACTGGCGCGCTGGCCGGGGTGTTGTATGCACCGATTTCATTCGTCTCGTATGACATGGGCGTGATCGGCGTCAAGGCCATCGCCGCAGCGGTGATCGGCACGCTGGGCAGCGTGCCGGGCGCCATCATTGGCGGGTTGATCATTGGCGTGGGCGAAACGGTCGGTAGCCAGATGATTGCGCCGCAGTACATGGACAGCATCGCCTTCGTGGTGATGATACTGATCTTGCTGGTTCGTCCGACCGGCCTGATGAGCAAGGGAGCACGGTGATGGCGGCAACTGAAGGCACTCCGCTGGCGGCCAAGGCCGCGCCGCAAGCGCCGGCTGCCGGCGCCCGCACCACCCTGTCCGGTGCGCATGCGGCAGACCGCACGCGGCGCGACTGGACCATCTTCGTCGTACTGATGTTGCTGGCCTGGACCATTCCGCTGGTGGCCGGCGGCTTCTATCTCTACCTGGCGTCGGCCATTGCGATCTATGCGATTGCCGCCATCGGCTTGCAGGTGATGGTGGGGCTGGCGCGCCAGCTTTCGCTGGGGCATGCGGCATTCATGGGCATTGGCGCTTATACCGCCGTGCTGCTGGAGAAAAACTTCGGCGTGCCCTTCATTTTTGCGGCGCTTGCCGCGCTGGCGTTTTCCGCCCTGATCGGCTTGCTGATGGCGCAGCTGATCCGCCTGCATGGCGTGTATTTTGACATTGCCACGTTTGGCTTTGGCATCATCGTCTACCAGTTGCTGGCCAACACCACCTGGCTCACAGGCGGGCACGTCGGCATCCGCGGCATTCCGCCGATCGAGTTTTTCGGGGTGGAATTCACGTCACGGCGCGACCTGTTCATCCTGGAAATGGTGACGCTGACGATTGTCTACGCATTGATGCTGCGCTTGTGTTCCGGCCGCATCGGACGCGCTTTCCAGGCCATCGGACAAAATGAATCGGCCGGGCGCAGCATCGGCATCCCGACCAATCGCTATCGGATGGCCGTCATCACGATCGGCTGCGGCATTGCCGGATTGGCTGGCGCTTTCCTGCCGCACTTGCTGAAGTTCCTCAGCCCTGAAAGTTTCGCCTGGCATGAATCGCTGGTGCTGCTGATCATGATCACCGTCGGCGGATTGAGCAGCCTGCCGGGCGCGATCATCGGCGCGACCGTGATCGTGATCGTGCCGGAATACCAGCGCGGCTTTGCCGAATACAAGATGCTGATCTACGGCCTGTTG
>NZ_JAUSNH010000224.1 GCF_030645335.1 Lacisediminimonas sp.
ATCCGGTGCGATGATGACCAGCACGTCGGGCTTGGCTCTCGCCAGTTGCTCGCGCGCTTCATCGATGGCGGCAAAAAAGCGCTTGCGCTGTCCTTCTTCGGCCGCATCGGCGAATGCAGCAATGCCCGGGGCGTGGCTCATCGCCCCGGCGAAAACAAGTTGACCCATTTCAGTACTCCGTACGTTGGTTTGCCGTGGCAGCGATAAGCATGACGAGGTGCTGCATCCTAGCTGCGCAGCTTTTGCACGCCCGCCAGCGGACTGAGCAATTCCACGTAGCGTGGCCGTGCGATGCCCATCAGCCGCGCATAGGGCGCCAGCAGCAGCGGATGGGCGCCCATCCGGTACAGCCCGGCCAGGTCGCCATTTGCCAGGGCGGCCCGCTCGTCGTCCGTCAGGTCGATTCCGTCCAGTGCGGCGCTGCCGGTATCCTTCAATGCTGCCGCCAGCGGCTTGTCTTTTTTCAGGCGGAACAGGGTGTGCTGCACGGCGTACAGGCTCATGAGCTGGCCTCTTCTTTCTGGGCTGCTTCGCGGAACAGCTTGCGCATCGTGACCAGGCCGGCGTCGCTTTGCACCAGCAGCTCGTGGTCCAGGCTGGTCCTGCCGCCTTGCGACGCCAGGATGGCGACGTCCTGGTCGATCACCTGCCACATTTTCTTTTCCAGGCGGATATGCCAGAGCGCTTTCCACAGCCACCATTTCCAGCCGGTGATCTTGCGCTTGCGCACCATGTACACCTGGCAGGATTCGGCATCGATCGGGCACACCATCACCAGGATGCGCATCGGCCCGCCAGGTCCGGCAGACCATGGATAAGGAATGTCGAGCCGGAACCAGTTCGGGAAGTGGTATTCGGTAAAGTCGAAATTGACCAGCGCCTGCCCCTTGCGGCCGACGTAATAACTGTCGTCCGGATTCTTGCGCACTTCGATGGTGTCGGCATAGCCCTTGGTATTGCCCAAGGTGTAGGTGCCGCTGTGCAGGAAAGGGCCGTGTACCGGGTCGATCAGGTTGTCCATCGCCCGGATCCAGGGCACGCCCTGCCAGTGGTGGCGCACGATGAAGCCATTCCACTCATCGCTTTCGAGTTCGTACGGATTGGGGCAGGGCATGGCCGGTGCGCTGTCGTCGCTGGAAAAGTAGGCGAAGATCAGGCCGCCATGTTCCTCCGTCGGGAAACTGCGCACGTGCGCCTTTTGTGCGATGCCGCATTCGCCGCCTTCGGACGGGATCGAATTGCATTGGCCGTTGATGTCGAATTTCCAGCCGTGGTACCAGCAACGCAGTCCGCCGTCATGCTGCACGCCCAGTGACAGCTTGGCGCCGCGGTGCGGGCAGCGGTCTTCGAAAACCCGCGCCACGCCCTGCTCGTCGCGCCACACTGCCAGCTCGATGCCCAGCCGCTGGATGCCGACCGGCTTGTCGGCCGGCAGTTCGTCGCTCGGCAGGATCGCGTACCAGTGGTTGCGCAGGCCAAGCGCGAAGCGCTCTTCCAGTTCCTTCCATGGGTTGCGCCGCGCGGCGGGCGCCCGGGCGGCTGGCGCGCCCTGGCGTTCCAGGGATTTGATTTCGGATGTCGGCACGCTCATGTCATTGCCCGTCGAAGTTAGTTAGCCTCCTAACGATATCAGAGTTTTTGTTTGTTTGAGAAGCGCTTTCTTCGGCGCCGCGCCAGCCGTGCCGGCGCATGCGGCTGCACTGCGGAAATCCGGTCCGCGATGGTGCGACGCAGCGCGACGGGACCGGCAAAATCGGCGGGTTGTGCACCGCATTGGCGACATTGCGCACCGTGCGGGGGATGGCCCGGGCGGCAGCGCATTGTCGTAGCGCAGGCCAGAATTTTTTCGAGCACGGATCGGTAAAACGATGCTAATGTTTGAAAGTACTTAGTCAGCTAAGGGTTTTTCATCAGCGTCCACAATGGATAAAAAAGATTCCGGCAATGCAGCCGATGGCGGCGCGCCCACTGAGCTCACGCCGGTCACCCTGGCGCTGGGCCTGCGCTCCACCGCGCAAAGCCTGGGCGTGATCGGCCGCGCGCTTGGCGCGTTCGAGGCGCAGGGGCTGGACTTGCAGATCGTGCGCGAGGAGACCGCCGGGCCGGCTGGCGCCGCAGGGTTGATGTCGGGTGAATTCCAGTTTGCCGAATTCGGTTCGGTGCCGGTAGTGCAGGCCGCGCTCGAAGGACACGACCCCTTGATCATCATGGCGGCCGAGCAAGTCGCCGCCTTGTACCTGCTGGGGCGCAAGGGCCTGGCCGGGCCGGCGCAGATCAAGACGGTCGGCGTGCTGTCGGCCGCCGGCCAGACAGGTTTTTCGGCGCGCCAGATGCTGGCGCGCTGGGACAACCATGAGGCCACGCTGCTGCCGCTGGGCACCTACCCGGCGATTTACCGCGCGCTTGCCGAAGGGCAGGTCGATGCGGGTGTGCTGACCGCCGACTACAAGCTGGCGGGCGAACTGGCCTACGGCTTTTGCGAGCTGGCCGACCTCGGGCAGTCGCTGGGTTACCAGGGGCCGGTGCTGGCCACCACCCGCCGCCTGGCGCAGGCGCAGCCAGCGCTGCTGGGGCGGATGCTCAAAGCCTATCTGCAATCGATCTGGCTGTTCAAGCATTCCGCAGCGGCAGTCATCCCCGTGCTTCAGCGTCACCTGGGATTTGTCGATGCCGACCAGGCAGCCGCAATACAAGCCTTTTACGCCGCGCGGTTCCAGGACCGGCCGGTGGCGTCGCCGGCCGGCATACGGCGTGTCATCGATTCTTTTGCCGGCCAGTATCCGGCGGCAAAAGAGATGTTGCCAGCGGCGGTATATGATGAAATTTATCTCGAAGCCGCATTGCGGGAAAGAGCATAGGAAAATGGATCTCGGCTTGAAGGGCAAGATCGCGCTGGTGACGGCGTCGAGCAATGGCATTGGCAAGCAATGCGCACTGGCGCTGGCTGCAGAAGGTGCACGCATCATTTTGTGCGGGCGCGACGCTGCACGCCTGGCGGCAACGGCCGGGGAAGTCGCACAACTGGCCGGCACGGACAATGTGCTGGCAGTGCAAGCCGACCTCAGCAGTGCTGCTGATATCGACCGGCTGTGCGATGCCGGCCGCGAGCGCTTCGGGCAGATCGACATCCTGGTATTCATCGGCGGTTCACCCAAGCGCGGCGGCTTTGCCGATGTGACCGATGCGGACCTGCTGGAAGCCTTCGATGTGACGGTGATGGCCGCATTCCGGCTCACGCGCAAGCTGGTGCCCGACATGCGCAGCCGCAAGTGGGGCAGGGTGGTCACGGTGCAGGCGCGTTCGGTGCGCGAGCCGATTCCGGACCTGGTTACCTCGGTCGCGACCCGGCCTGGCGTGGCGGGCCTGTTCAAGTACCTGGCCAACGAAGCGGCGGCGGACGGCGTGCTGGTCAACGTGATCGTTCCCGGCCGTATCAATACCGATCGTTTCAAGAAAGGTGCGCAAGAGGCC
>NZ_JAUSNH010000053.1 GCF_030645335.1 Lacisediminimonas sp.
TCTTTGGTGACTTTCTTTTTGGCGCCGCCAAAAAGAAAGTTACGCGCCCGCGGGGGCGCACACCCCGCTTGACAACAAAGAACATAAAACAAGATTAAATACCCCGAAGCAAAAAACCCAAAAACCAAAACAAAAAAATATAAAACCTGTCGAAAATCAATATCCAAATCACCCAATATTGCGATCATAATACCCCTCGCACTTCCTCCCCCCGAACACCAAGCCCCCCCACCTGGCAACCACAAGCGCCCCCTCCTGCCGCCATCAAGGAGCCCCCCCCCGATGACCCATATCCGCCACCACCACCGCCCAACGAACATGGCCGCAACCCTGACCGCAGCCATATTCTCATTCACCGGCAGCTCCCGCGCGCAGCACGCATCCCAACTCGACGTCCCCTACGTCCCCACCCCCATGCTGGTCGTCAACAAAATGCTGGATCTCGCCAATGTCGGCAAGAACGACGTCCTCTACGACCTCGGCTGCGGCGACGGCCGTAGCGTGATCACCGCTGCCAGCAAGCGCGGCGCGCGCGGCATCGGCATCGACCTCGATCCCGATCGCATCAGCGAAGCGCAAGCCAACGCAAAAAAGGCCCGCGTCCAGGATCGTGTGCAATTCGTGGTGGGCGATTTATTCGAGACCGACTTTTCCAAAGCCTCGGTCGTCACGCTCTACCTGCTGCCGCAAGTGAACGAAAAACTGCGCCCGCAATTGTGGCGCCAGCTCAAGGTCGGCAGCCGCGTGGTGTCGCACGGCTGCGACATGGGTAGCGAGTGGCCACCGGACAAGGTCGAACAGGTGGACGGCAAGACCATCTATTACTGGACCATCAAGCCGACGCACAAAAAGGCAAGACTGGCGACTGCAGAGGCAGCGCAGTCAAGCGGCGGGGATGTGCCAGCCTGACGAACCGCCTGCCGGCATGTGAACGGGTTCGCCGTGCTCGCCGCCGGCATCAGCCTGGCGCTCCAGGTTGATCGTGAAATCCGAAATTCGCGAAAATATTTCCGGGCCGGGCTGATAGTCCCAGCGCGATATCGTGCAGCGCGTGCAGTGCGTACGGTGCACGTCGCCGCTGATGGCGTCATCCGTGGCGCTGCGATCGAGCTCGATCAGGTTGACGGAATTGTCGGCTTCCGCGCGCACGCGCGACGATACGGCGGTGCCCGCTTGCACCACCCACAGCGGGCGCGCCATGCCCGCCAGGCACTCGTGGATGGCGGCGATGTAGGGCAGGTGGATATGTCCGCCCAGCACCAGGTCGGCGCCGCTCTTGGCCCATTCCTTGAGTGCGTCCTCATGTCCGCGCAGCCGGTCATGCTGGTCTTGCGGACGGATCACCCAGGCTGGCTGGTGGGTGACGACGATGCGCGTTTGCGCAGGGCCGGCGGCGCGCAGGCGGCGTGCGACGGATTGGACCTGGCGATCGGATACTTCGCCCTGGATGTGGCGATAGCGCCGGGTGGTATTGACGCCAATGATCAGTACATCAGGAAGGTCGATGACGGGTTCCAGCTCGGCGCCAATCCAGCGGCGGTAATCACGGTAGGGCGCGAACAGGCGCTTGAATGGGTTGAACAGTGATATGTCGTGATTGCCGGGTATCGTCAGCAGATGCGGTACTGCCAGGCGGTCGAGGAAGGCGCGCGCGGCGCGGAACTGGACTGGCCGCGCACGCTGGGTAATGTCGCCCGACAGCACCAGGCAATCGGGCGAGAGTTCGCGCACCAGGCGCTGCAGTGCATCCACCACTTGCGGGCGTTCGGTGCCGAAATGCGGATCGGACAGGTGGATGATCCGTGTCATGGATTGCGCTCCTGCCGCGGGCGCAAAAGGAGCAGGGGACGCGGGGAGACAGCGAATTCCAGAGGGGTGCGCAGGGTCGTTACTTCACCGTCGGTGGCCACGCGAATGCGCCGCCGGCGCCGCGTCTCCACCGTCATTTGCGGGAACGGAAAACTGATGACATTGTCGGCATCGCCGAGCCGGCCGAAAGCGCCGCGCACCAGTAGCCAGAGCAGGGCCATCCTGCTGGATGGTTTCAGGGCGATGGCCGCAAGCTGCCCTTCTTCCAGTTGCCGGGCGTAAGGCAGGCCAAGCTGTTCAAGCTGCAGCGGGTTGTTGCAGATGAATAGCGTCGGTGTGCGCAGCGCGCGGCTGCCGCCAGGCAGGCCGATGCGGATGCGCAACTGGCTGTCATGGCGCAGGATGGTCAGTACCGCTGCCAGCATTGCGACCCAGCGATGGCGGCCCCACTGTTTCTTGTAATCCTCTCGGTCTTGCAGCAGCGTCGGGTACAGCCCCAGGCTGGCGTTGACCAGGAATACCTGCTGGTTCACGGTGCCCACCTGGACGGCAATCGTCTGCGCATCGAGCAATGCCCGCACGCCTTGCTCCAGTTCCAGGTCGATGCCGTGACTGCGGCTGAAGTAGTTGAACGTGCCCTGTGGCAGCAGGCCGAAAGGGCAGCCATGTTCAACGGCTTGCCGGGCCACGGTATTCATCGTGCCGTCGCCTCCGACAGCGATTACTGCGCCGCCTTTTTCAACTGCTTCCAGGACCGCGCGGTGGGCGATGGCGGCGAGCTGGTCGGCTTTGCCGGCGATCAGGATACTGTATTGGCGGCCAGCCTCGGACATGATCCGGTCTATCGTTTGGGTGACGGCTGGCACATCGATCTGGCCGGATTTCGGATTGATCACGAACAGCAGTGGGGCCATTGGTCGATGTGTTGCAGGTGCGCTGATGTCGTGCTCCATGTCATGCACCCGGAGCGGGCGAGGTGGGCGGATAGAGCCGGGCGAGTATCAGCGATGCGATCCGGTTCAAGCTTGCTGCCAGTGCGTCGATGGCCAGCTCAGGCTTACTGGCAGTGCGTGCGGATTGCCAGGCCTGCGACAGTGCTTTTTCATTGTCGGCCAGCACGGCTTCTACTTCCGCTTGCCAGAACGGCGGGGCTTCGCCTTCGACGAAATTGCCGCGGCCGCGACCAAAGTGCGCGACCGCGAGATAGCGCAGCAGTGCCGTTACGACCAGGTTGCGCAGGAACGCATCGGAAAATTGCAGCCTCGACTGGTTGCGGTCGGTGGTCGCGTTGAAAGCCCATGCTGCGCCGCTGAAGGTCAATGCGCCGACCAGTGCGCCCACCAGTGCGCCGGCGCCGAAGCTCAGGCCGCCGGTCATCAGGTCTGCCGACAGCCCGGTCGCCGCACCCGACAGCAGGCCGCCGAGCACGCCAGCCTGCCCGGTATCGACCGGAGCGCGCACGACAAAGCCATGGCTGATGCGCTCATTGATGGTGGCGGCGCTGCCGGGGTCGAGCCGGTACAGCCGCAGCAGCTCGGCGGTGGTGGCGCCAATGGCGGCATTCATCCGTGTGACCAGCTCGTCGAGCGCCTTTTGCACTTGCCTGGCGTCGCGGTCCCTGGTCATGCCGACCAGCTTCATCAGCGGCCCGGCGAAGCTGGTGCCGCCGGGCTGCACCGCTTGCCCATCGCGTGCAGCGGTGACGAGCTGGCGGGCAATCAGTGCCATCGCTGCGTGGAATCGTTGTTCATTGTCCTGCTTCCATTTCTCGAGCAGGCGCGCATAAGCAGACTTTTTTGCAGCCGGCAGCACGGCATTGACCGCTTCGAAAAATACTTGTTCATGCGTCCAGCAACGGGCGAAGGCGTCCATCGGCAACACCTTGCGCACCACGGGATATTCGGCCAGGTGATCGGTCCATTGTTGCTGTTCGAGCTGCTCCTGTGCATGCGGACGAGGCGGCCCCATCTGGTTGAGCAAAACAACGACCGGCTTGGCCAGCCATTGCAGGATCTTCATTTCCGGTGCGAGGTAGCCGGTGTCTTTCGGATGTTCTGCTGCATTGACCAGGTACAGCACGACGTCGGCTTCGTCGCGGGCGGTGCGCATGGCCTGCTGGCTGAGCCAGAACGGACGGTCCTGGTAGCGGTCGACGACTTCGCGCAGGAACCAGCCAATCGGATTGCCGGACAGGCCCAGGCGCTTGAACAGGCGTACCGAGTCGCCGAATCCGGGCGTGTCCCACAGCCGCAACTGGTCGCCGGCCTGGGTCGCGAGCAGCAGGTGCGATTCGGACAGGGTGGTGACGTGTGCCGCATCGCGCACTTCGCCCATGTCGGCGCCGAGCAGCGTGCGCGCCAGTGTGGTCTTGCCGGCGTTGGTGTGGGAGATCAGCACCAGTTGGATCCGCGTGTCGTCCTGGTTCATGTTTGCGCCGCCACTGTGTCCAGTGCGCTGTCGATTTCCGCTGCCCGCGCTGATGGGTCCTTGAGGTTGATGATTGCCGACCTGGCCTGGTGCGCTGTGCAGAATTGCCGCCACAGCTCGCTTCGCTGCCGGATCCGGGCCTGGCTGTCGGGCTGCTCGCCCAGGCGTTCCAGGTACAGCGATTCATCGATCAGCACCAGCAATTGGCCATTTGCGATGCGCGCCAGGTGGTCGATGAATTCACCGTGGCTTTCCTGCTCGGGCGTGGCGGAGAGGTTGAACAGGATGGCGTTGACGGCGACGTTGCTGCTGTCGGGTGCCGTGCCGCCCAATGCGTCCTGCGGCGAATCGCCATAGATGGCCGACGGGCGCAGCATGACGCTGGCTTTTTCACCAAGCAGCAACTGCGCCACGATTTGCAGGTTGCGCTGCCGGGATTCGTCCACCGTGAAGCTGTACGGAAAAATCCGCAGCATGGCGGGCGATGCCGAGCCCAGGCCCTGGGTCAGCTTGCGGAAATACGAGGGCGACAGATCGATCGGGAAATTGCGGGCGAGTCTGCTTTCCTTCCATCTGGCCAGCAAGGCCAGCACCAGCCGCGGCAGGATCACCAGTAACAACAGCGTGGCCGCATACAAGTGCACCCAACGCGCGCCACTGGCCGGCGATGGCGCGGTGCTGAATGCCAGCGCGCTGACTTCGGCCAGCGAAAACGGCGCGATCTGCAGTAACGCAATGGCCGGCGCGAACAGCAACGACAGCAGGGCATGTACCTGCTCGGCATTGAGGAAGGTACTCTCCCATCCCACCCGGTATTGCGTGACGATGCCGCGCGCGTACAGGCTGAGCACCGCGCCGGCCGCAATGCTGGCGGCGCTGAGATGGACGACGCGCTTGACGCGCGCCGCCGTCAGCGGCTGGCTGCATGCAATCCATTGTGAAATGAAGCGGGTCGTGGCCACCGCAAGCGCTTGCGGCAGCTTGCGCGTCGGCGCCATTTTTCCGACCGACAGACGGGTCAGCAGGGCGCCGTCGGGCTGCTTTTCCTTTGACCGGCGCAACCAGGGCAAGAGCAGCAAGCCGACATACACGACCAGGTTCCAGCACAGGATCAGCAGCAGCGGCGGCGACAGCAGGTCGACCCGGTGCGGGTCGGCGATGCGATCGACCAGGAAGCCGATCAGGAAGGCCAGCAGCGGCAGCGCGATGCCGATCAGGCCAAACGCATGGCGCGGCGCGACCGTCAGCGAAAAAGCGGGATAGCGCTCCGCTACTTTCCGGATCACTTGCTCGGCGCGTTTTTCCAGGAACAGCTCGGGCGACGCATCCTGCTTCTGCTCGGACGCCGCCCAGTTGGTCAGCTCAGTGGCGCTGCGACTGGCGTAATGTCGGTCTTCATCGCTCAGGATGCGACGATCCGGATCGGAGGTTTCGATCACCGACATCAGCACCACATTGCGTGCAACCGATTCCTTCATGCTGTTCCTTGCTGGTGACCGTGAATGAAGCCTATTGTAGTTGGAATGCCTTTTTGGCAGCGCAGCAGGGTGCGGACGCCGAGCTTGCGGCCAGGCAATTGATCGGGCGATGAGGGGGGATGTGCGGTGCCGGCACGAACCGATTGTTGGGGTTGCGGAGATTAATCCGCCTAATCGCCGCATAATTTGCGGTGATTAGCCCACCTATTCTCCGCATTATTTGCGGAGAATAGTTTGTGGCTGTGGCACGACATCAACCCGACGTGAGTTTGGCTTACAAAAATAACAGACTGGAGGGCGGGCCTGACATGGGCAACGAACTGATCAAGACCTGATGTCCTGGACTAGCCCCACGCAACACGATGCGCGCCGGGTTCGTCAGCCGAGCATATCGAAATCGGGATTGAATACGACTTCCCAAAGATGCCCGTCAAGATCCTGGAAGTAGCCGGCGTAGCCACCCCAAAAGGTCGGCTGTGCCGGTTTGGTGATGACGGCGCCGGCTCGCCTGGCTTCTTCCATCACCGCATCCACTTCTGCGGCCGAGCCGACATTGTGACCGATTGAAAACTCGGTCGCAGACGGCGGCGCCGGAGCCAGAGCGCTGTCTGCCGCCAGGCTTTCCCGCGGCCACAGCGCGAGCTTGAAGCCATCCTGGAGCGAGAAGAAGGCGACCGCTCCCTGTGCGAATTCCCGGCCGATGATGCCTTGCGTGTGCAGGCCAAGGCCGTCGCGATAAAACGCCACCGCGCGCTCAAGGTCGGAAACGGCGAGGGTCAGGACAGTGATGCGCGGTTTCATCGGCGTGGGGTGTGTGGTGGTCGGCGTTTGCTGATCATAGTGCACCCGGCCCTGGCCTGGCCTTGCGCAGGATCAGCGCTGCCGGCCAATTGGCGCGGCAGTCACGACTTCGCCGTCTTCCTTGGTGAAGGTCGACTGCTGCAAGGGCGGCAGCAGGTCCAGCACCTGCTCTGACGGCCGGCAAAGGCGTGCGCCCTTGGGCGTGACCACGATCGGGCGGTTGATCAGGATCGGATGCTGTCCGATAAAGTCGAGCAACTGCTCATCGGTCCACTTGGGGTTGCCCAGGTCCAGCTCGTCGTAGGGTGTGCCTTTTTGTCGCAATACATCACGCACGGATAACCCCATTTGCGACAGCAGGGACTTCAGTTCGTCGCGGCCGGGCGGCGTTTGCAGGTACTCGATGATCAGGGGTTCGATGCCGCAGGCGCGAATCATCGCCAGCGCATTGCGCGAGGTGCCGCAGCGGGGGTTGTGATAGATCGTGACCTGGTTCATTGGCGTGTTGCTCATGCCTGTCCTCCATCGGGGATTTTTGGTTTCCATGCGTTGATGATGGCCACCAGCGACAACATCACCGGCACTTCCACCAGCACGCCAACCACCGTCGCCAGCGCTGCGCCGGATTGCAGGCCGAACAGGGAAATCGCCACGGCAACCGCCAGCTCGAAGAAGTTGGACGTGCCGATCAGGCAGGCCGGTCCGGCAATGTCGTGCGGCAGCTTGAGCCACCGGGCGCCCCACCAGGAAATGAAGAAGATGCCATAGGACTGCAGCACTAGCGGGATGGCAATCAGTCCGATCACCGCGGGTTGATCGACAATGGTTTGCGCCTGGAAGCCAAACAGCAGCACCACGGTCGCAATCAGCCCGATCACGGACCAGGGCTTCAACCGGGCCACGAAATCGCTCACCGCATGGCTTGAACCCTGCGTCAGAATCTTGCGGGTCGCCATGCCTGCCAGCAGGGGCAGCACCACGTACAGCACGGTGGACAGCAGCAGGGTTTCCCAGGGGACGGTGAGCTTGGTCACGCCGAGCAGGAACGCGGCGATCGGGGCAAACGCCACGACCATGATCAGGTCGTTGATCGAGACCTGGACCAGGGTGTAATTGGCGTCGCCCTTGACCAGCTGGCTCCACACAAACACCATCGCCGTGCAGGGCGCCACACCCAGCAGGATCATGCCGGCGATGTACTCGTTGGCCGATTCGGGATCGACCCAGGGGGCAAAGACATACTGGAAAAACAGCACGCCCAGGGCCGCCATCGTGAACGGCTTGATGAGCCAGTTCACCACCAGGGTCAGCACCAGGCCGCGCGGCCTCTTGCCGACGTCTTTGACGGCAGTCCAGTCGATCTGGATCATCATCGGGTAGATCATGACCCAGATGAAAACCGCGACCACCAGGTTGACATGCGCGAACTCCAGCGCCGCGATGGCCTGGAAAAAACCGGGCGCCACCAGGCCGGCAGCAACACCGGCCAGGATGCCCAAGGCTACCCAGGCGCTTAAAAATCGTTCAAACAGTCCCATCGGCTAGCCTATTGAAAGCGGAAAAATTGTGAGTTGACGCGAATTATCGAGCGCAATGATGACAGCTTGATGATGATTCCTGAAGGGCAATAGTGCGGGCAAGGCATACGCCAAGCCGCAATGCAGTAGCGCTGCAATGTTTTTATTGCGAATGAGAGTGATTCTCGTTTAGAATCAACTCATGCATTCCCCTCAACATCAGGCCGTCGTCAACAAAGCCCGCCTCGCGCCATCCGGCGCGGGTGGTATTTTGCCGGCATTGACGGGTGAGGGCCGGCATGCCGCCTGAATTCGCAAGCGCGGCCTTCCAGGGTGCAACGTCGTGCGAACCGGCGCCACGCGATATGACGCAGCGTCCACGGTCCACGTCAACAGGGTCGGCGCCGGATGCGTCGCGGCTTTCCCCGCTCGTGCTGGGCCTGGTGCTTGCCGCGCATCTTGGGGTATTTGCCGGTTTGATGTCGCTGCGCGCCGATCCGGTGCCGACTCCAGCCACGACACTGATCGTGGATGTGATCCGCAGCCCTGCCGCCGAAAAAACAAGGCCGGCGATTGCGCCGCCGAAACCCGAAACAGTCCAGCCCAAACCGAAGCCCGTCCCGCGGCCAGCGCGCGCCAGGCCGGTGGTGCAAACCCCGGTGCTGGCCGCGGAAAGCCCGCGTTCCATCCCTGCGGCTGAAGTGGCAAGGCCGGTCCAGCCAGTGGCCCCGCTCCCGGCCGTACCCGTCACCGCCGCCCCCGTCACCGCCGCACCTGCAAAACAAGCAGCAGCGGTCGCCGCGGCGCCGACGGCGCCACGCTTCGACGCCGATTACCTCAGCAACCCGGCTCCCGCCTACCCGCCCCTGTCGCGCCGCGCAGGCGAGGAAGGCCAGGTCATGCTGCGGGTCTTTGTCGAGC
>NZ_JAUSNH010000226.1 GCF_030645335.1 Lacisediminimonas sp.
GCTGTCGATGTCCAGCAGTTTCAGCAAGTCCACGATGAAGGTGCGCCAGTTCAGCTGCTGCTGGCGGATGTCGGAATCGGCAACCACGTTCCCCGTATCCGCGGGCGGGATCGGGCGTTCGCCCGATGGATTGAGCGTGCCCGACCTAGCTGTGCAAATTATGCCGGTCGGATCAGTCATAAGGACGCGCTAATGCCCTTGTGCTGCGCCCACTGCCGCCCCATCCGCCGCTCTTCGCCATGGCATATGTCTTGCAGCCTTTGCCGCCCCGACCCAAGCGCAATGGCGCTGGCTGTCCCACTCTTTCATCTTCGAGAGGATTCTGATGTTTGCACATAACAAGCGACTGCAATATACGGTGCGGGTTTCCGAGAGCAATCCCGGACTCGCAAATCTTTTGCTGGAACAATTTGGTGGCTCACAAGGCGAGTTGGCAGCAGCATGCCGCTATTTCACGCAAGCGATGGGCGAAGATGACCCGGGCCGGAAAGACATGCTGCTCGACATTGCAACCGAAGAACTGAGCCATCTGGAAGTGATCGGCACCATCGTCGGCATGCTCAACAAAGGCGCGAAGGGCAAGCTGGCTGAAGGCGTCGACTCCGAGGCCGACACCTACCGCTCCATTACCGGAGCCGGGAACGACAGCCATTTGACACAAGTACTTTATGGTGGCGGTCCGGCGCTGGTGAATTCAGCCGGGGTTCCATGGTCGGCGGCCTATGTCGATTCCATCGGTGAGCCCACGGCGGACCTGCGGTCCAATATTGCTGCCGAAGCACGCGCAAAAATAATTTATGAACGGCTCATGAATTGCACCGATGATCCTGGAGTGAAAGAAGCCCTGGGCTTCCTGATGACGCGCGAGATCGCGCACCAGAAATCTTTTGAAAAAGCCCTGTATTCGATCACCCCGAACTTCCCCCCGGGGAAAACGCCGGGTGACCCGGCCTTCACCAACGTCTACTTCAACATGTCCCAGGGCGATGGTGACATGCGCGGTTCGTGGAACAACGGCGACCAATGGAACTTCGTGAGCAATCCCAAAGAGCAAAGCGCCGTGGATGGCGGCGATGGCCAGGCCAGCGTGGTATTGAAAAAAGCTGAATCGGCGGCAGTCGAAGCGGCTGCCTTGCGGTCCGCCTCCGATCCGCAAGCGGACCCGACCACTGGTGCCGAACTGGGTGCAGCGCCGCAAGACGCCGGCCCAACAGCCACCAGACGTAAAGCGCCCAAACCCTGACAGGCTGATCTACCAGCACACGGCCGCATGACACAGTCCTGCGGCCCTCCCTGTGCATCTTGCGCCGCTTCAAATGCCACCACCGACCCTGGAAGCCAGCCCTGCCTGGCCAAGTTCCCCAATTGACACAGCCGATGCCGCCAATGGCTACCGCAGTGTGAAGGTATTTGAGCACGGTTCATGGATCAGGCGCTTTCTTGGCTTCATGGGGCCCGGCTACCTGGTGGCAGTTGGCTACATGGATCCCGGCAACTGGGCCACGGACCTTGGGGGAGGCGCGGCCTTCGGCTACGCGCTGCTGTGGATCATCATGTTGTCCAACCTGATGGCGATCATGCTGCAGATCCTGGCGGCCAAGCTGGGCATCGTCACCGGGATGGACCTGGCCCAGGCTTGTCGTGCCCACTATTCACGCCGTTCTGCATTCGTTCAGTGGGTCATGTGCGAGATTGCCATCTGCGCAACCGACCTGGCGGAGGTGATCGGCACTGCGATTGCCCTCAATCTGTTATTCAATGTGCCCCTGATCTGGGGCGTGACGCTGACAGTCTTTGACGTACTGCTGGTGCTCTGGCTGCAACAGCATGGATTTCGCTATCTCGAAGCCACCATCATCGGCTTGCTGCTGGTGATTTTTGTCTGCATCGGTGGCAACCTGGTGTTGGCACAGCCGCAGTGGGCGGCGGTTGCCGCCGGCTTTGTGCCCTCCCACCAGACCATCACCAATCCGAATTCGCTTTACCTGGCCATTGCCATCATTGGCGCAACGGTCATGCCGCACAACCTCTACTTGCATTCGTCCACCGTGCAGACCAGGCGCTACACGCTGTCCGATGCCGGGCGGCGCAATGCGCTGAAGTGGACCACGCTCGATGTCGTGATTGCCTTGCTGTTCGCCTTCCTGGTCAATTCAGCCATCCTGATCACCGCGGCGGCAGTGTTCCACCAGAACGGACACTCGGACGTGGCCGAGATCCAGGATGCCTATCACTTGCTGACACCTTTGCTGGGCACCTCATTGGCAAGCTTCATGTTTGGCCTGGCCTTGCTAGCCTCGGGCCAGAGTTCAACCCTGACGGCGACGCTGGCGGGGCAGATCGTGATGGAAGGTTATTTGCGGATACGATTGCCGGCCTGGGCGCGGCGGCTGGCAACGCGCTCGATTGCCATTATTCCGGCCTTGATTGCCACCGCATGGTTTGGCGAATCCGGCACCGCCCGCTTGCTGGTCTTCAGCCAGGTGATATTGAGCATGCAATTACCGTTTGCCGTCATACCGCTGGTGCGCTTTACCAGCGACAAGAAACTGATGGGCGAATACACCAACCGGCGCTGGCTGTGCTGCCTGGCCTGGCTGGCTGCGGGCTTGATCGTCGTGCTCAATGCCACCATGGTGATTTCGCTGCTGGTGTGACGCATGACGGTAATTTAAAGAGAGGCGCTGCGACACGAGCAATGCGGATGGCCCGTCAAGGATCGATGAACTGCTGCTGCGTCACACGCGACACGATCCAATCCGCTAACATACGATTTCCCGGCATCTTTCCCTTCGATCCCTTTCGGCCCTGCTTGCCTGGATCAGGCAACCCGAAAGCCGATTGAAAAATGGTAGCTGATCCCAAGCGTCTTCACCGGTCCTGGCGACATGCTTGCGTCAGGCGTGTAAAAAAGGAGAGTCGTATGGCGTCCATCAAACTGCGTCACCTTCTTGTCGGCATCAGCACTACCCTGCTGTTATCGACCACCGCTACCGCGCATCATGGCTGGGCTTGGGCAGAGGGCGAGCACACCAAACTGGTCGGAACGATCCAGGAAGTTTCCTTTGCCCCGCCGCATCCTTCCCTGGTGGTCAAAGTGAAAGGCGATGCATGGCAAGTCGATCTCGGCAATCCGAACCAGACGCAGCGCTCCGGATTTGCCGCCGGTTCTGCCAAGGCTGGCGATGAAATCACCGTCCTGGGCAACCGTTCACTCGACAAGAGCAAGAACCACATCAAGGCGGTTCGCATCACCATCAAAGGCAAGAACTACGACATGTATCCGGAGCGGATAAAGGACAATTGAACGCCGTGATGGCGGCGCTCGAATGGCTGTCCGCGAGTTTCCTCGCCCAGGCGCTGACGGCGTCGCCAACGCTTTACCTGTTCGTCAACGCCGCCCACATCTTGTCGATCGGCATTCTGGCCGGCGCGATCCTGCCGCTCGATCTGCGCATCCTGGGGTTTTTCAGCCGCTTTCCGCTCAGCGTTCTCGGCCCGTTCCTGTCGCGCTCCGCAATGGCCGGCGTGGTCCTTGCGATGCTGACCGGCATGACACTATTTACGGTAAAGGCGCCGGAATACGCGGCTAACGTGGCCTTCCTGACCAAGCTGGTATTGCTTGGCGGCGGCATTGCCAACGCGCTGCTACTGCACGCGCATGCGGGGTGGCAAGACGCCTTGAAAACGGAGCGCGCATCGGTGTCCGTGAAAGTTTTCGCCACCATTTCACTGATCGCCTGGATAGCTGCCATTGTCGCGGGGCGATGGATTGGCTTTCTGTGAAGGTACGCTGTGGTTCGCGAATCCTTCCCACCAAAAAAATTCCCATATGCAATATAGGGATATTGCACATCAGATTAACTCTATAAACTATATTGGCACTCGATTCACCATTTGCGGCGCAACATGAGGAGGCGATATTGCGACAGGCATTTCCGAAAACCTTCAGCGAAAAAGTAAACCCGGCCAGTACCGCCCTGCTTGTCATCGATGTCCAGAATGATTTTTGTGCTCCTGATGGCGTTTTTGGCAGCGCTGGAAATGATTTATCGATGGTGCAGGTAATCATGCCGGGCTTGCATGCACTGGTAGATGGTGCGCGCAATGCAGGCGTGACTGTTATTTTCGTGCAGGCGATTTACGACGCCGTTTACCTGCCGCCAGCCTGGCACGAGCGCAATGCCCGCATCGGCTTCGAGACCCCGCGCTGCCTGCGCGGCACCTGGGGCGCAGACTTCTACCAATTGAAGCCGCAGCCGTCCGAACTTGTCATTCAAAAGCACCGCTACAGCGCATTCGTCGATACCGAACTCGACGCGATCCTGCGCGGATTGGGAATCCGGACCTTGGTCACGACCGGCGTGGCAACCAATCTGTGCGTTGAGTCCACCTCCCGTGATGCCTTTATGAAAGGCTATTATGTGGCGATGGTGGATGATGCCTGCGCCACTTACCGGAAAGAGCAGCATGACGCCGCGCTGGCCAATATAGCGCTCGGCTTTGGCGTGGTAACGACCGTGAAAGAATTGCTCACAACGTGGGCGTAATGCCGGACCGAAATAACCCCTAGACCCCGAAGGAAGATAAAGATGAATTTTGTTCAAAAGGCTTTAGCGACCGTTTTGGCGGCTTCTGGCATGCTGGCCTCGCCAATGACGCTGGCGGCGGACGTGCGCATGAATGAAGTGCTTCGTAGCGTGTTCTATGTGCCCCAGTACGTTGCGCTGAAAATTGGCGCTTTTGAGCAGGAAGGCATCAATATCGTCGGGCCCAAGACCACTTGGGGCACGCAGGCCACCATCACCGAAATCATCAGCGGTGCTTCGGACATTGCCTTGCTCGGTCCGGAGGCCGCTGCCCTGACAAAGGATGCCGCGCCTGACCGGCGGCTGGTGAACTTTGTCAAACTCACGGATAGCGATGGTTCGTTCATCCTGTCCAAAACGCCAAACAGCAATTTCAAGATCTCCGACCTGAAGGGCAAGACAATCGTCACCGGTGGCGTCGGTTCCACCCCCTACACGGTACTGATCCACCTGATCAAGAAGGCCGGACTTGACCCGAAAAAGGACGTAACCGTCCGCTCGATTCCCGTTTCCGCGAATATCCTTCCCTCATTCCTGGAAAGCGGTGCTGATTACGCCCAGGTCTTCGAACCAGGTGCCGCAAAAGCAGTGAGCGAAGGCAAGGGCCATCGTGTCGCATCGGTTGCGGTATTGCTCGGTTCGGTCCCTTACACGGGGTACGCAGCAACGTCGAGCTACATCGACAAGAACCCGAAAATCATCCAGGGCTTTACGAACGCGATCTACAAGGGCTTGCTCTGGACAGACAAGAACTCCCCCCAGAAAATTGCCGAGCTGGTGTCGCCTTTCTTCAAGGATGTGCCCGTCCAGACCCTGGAAACGGTGATCGCCGAATACAAAAAGGTCAAGGTGTGGACCGTTGACCCGATCATCAGCCGCGAGGGAACGGACCGACTGGTGGGCTTACTGGTAGAGGGCGAGGTGCTCAAGCAGCGCGTGCCCTATGAGCAGATCGTGAACCCGAAGTTCGCGCAGAAGGCCAAGCAAGATATCAAGCCGTGATCGCAGGGGCTTGTGCAGTGGTCGAACAATTAGCACCGCGGAAAAAGAAACTCAGGGTGGAGCATGTCGGCTTTACCTACGTGACCGGGGCTGGTGAAACGCCAGCCTTGCTCGGTCTTGATTTCGACGTCTTTGACGGTGAGTTTTGCAGCATTGTGGGGCCCAGTGGCTGCGGCAAGTCGACCCTCCTGTCCATCCTGTCGGGGCTGCTCGCGCCGGACGAAGGACAGGTGCTACTGGACCAGAAGCAGATCAATGGCGTGAACGGGCAGGTCGGGTTCGTCTTGCAGAAGGACCACCTGTTTGAATGGCGCAATGTCATTCAAAACGCCGAGCTCGGCTTGGAACTGGCAGGCCGCGGGTCGCAGAAAGCGCGTGAGAAAGTGCATCAGATGCTGGATGCGTACGGCTTGGGACCTTTCAAGCATGCCTATCCTCACCAGCTGTCCGGCGGCATGCGCCAGCGTGTTGCGTTGATCCGGACCCTGGCCACGGAACCGGAACTCCTGCTGCTGGATGAGCCCTTTTCCGCTTTGGACTACCAGACCACGTTGCTGCTGGAACGAGACATGCACGAGATCATCCGTCGCAACAATAAAACGGCATTGATGGTCACCCACGACATCGAAGAAGCCGTTGCCATGTCGGATCGGGTGATTGTCCTGAGCAACCGGCCGGCGCGCATCAAACGCATTGTCGATGTCAAGCTGACATTGACCGGCGAGCGTACGCCGTTGACGTCAAGGGATGCGCCGGAATTCCGCGGTTACTGCAAATCGATCTGGGAGGATCTCGAAGGTGAGCAGCGTGCCAACTAAGTGGGGCGGCCTTGCCCGTGGAGCGGTTTCGCACCGCCATGCCCAATTCCTCCGATCCAAGCGACTGCGGCAGATCTGGCTGGTCGTTGCGCAAGTCGCCGTACTCGTCATTTTCCTGGGGGCCTGGCATTTCGCGGTCGCACTGCGCCTGGTTGACCCATTCATCATCAGCCAGCCGGGCAGCATCGCCGCCAAGCTAGGAGAAATGCTGGGGGATGGCTCACTGATGCAGCATTTGAAAGTGACCCTGGCGGAGACCTTGCTCTCGTTCGCGATTGGCACCATCGCCGGCATTATCATTGCTGGCATTTTTTGGATTGCAAAGATTATATCCGGGGAAGAAACCGGTGATTGTGCATAAAGATATTACGGATGATAAGTTTGTTATTGTCATTGAAGAGAAAAAAGAAATGTCAAAAAGTGAGATCAAT
>NZ_JAUSNH010000247.1 GCF_030645335.1 Lacisediminimonas sp.
GCGACGATCTCCGAGGCCGAAGCCGAGCCGGAATTCACCAGCACGACCATCTTCACTTTCTTGAAAGCCTCGGGCAACTTGTTCAGCGGGTCACCGCTGCTGGAGCGGGTGGCGTAGAACTCGCGGCGGGCGTAGAAAGTCGCCTTCGAATCCGGCAACTGGCCGTTGGTGGAGACGATGGGCACATCCCTGGGCAGGAATGCGGCCGACACGCCGATCGCGCCCGGCAGCACGCCGCCCGGGTCATTGCGCAGGTCCAGCACCAGCCCCTTCAGGCCGGGGTCCTGCGCGTAGATCGCGGTCAGCTTCTTCACCAGGTCGTCAACCGTCGGCTCCTGGAACTGCGACACGCGCACCCAGGCAAAGCCGGGTTCCACGATCTTGGATTTGACGCTCTGTACGCGAATTTCCTGGCGCACGATGCTGATGAGCAGCGGCTTGTCCTCGTCCTTGCGGGCCACCGTCAGCGTGATCCTGGTATTCGGTTCGCCGCGCATGCGCTTGACGGCCTCGTCCAGCGTCATGCCCTTGACCGGCGTGTTGTCCAGACGGGTGATCAGGTCGCCCGCTTTCAGGCCGGCCTTGTAGGCGGGCGAATCCTCGATCGGGGAAATCACCTTGACGTAGCCGTCTTCCATGCCGACTTCGATCCCGAGGCCGACGAACTTGCCTTGCGTGCCTTCGCGCAACTCCTTGAAGGCTTTCTTGTCGAGATAGGCGGAATGCGGATCGAGCGAGGCGACCATGCCGGAAATCGCTTCGGTCAGCAGCTTCTTGTCCTCCACCGATTCGACATAGTCGGTCTTGATCAGGCCGAACACGTCGGCCAGCTGGCGCAGCTCGTCGACCGGCAGCGGCGAACCGGCGCTCCTTTGCGCGAGCGCGTCGAATTGCATCGACCCTGCCACGCCGGCCAGCACGCCTAGCGTGATCAGACTGATATTCTTGAATTTGCTGCTCATTTCTCACCTGCGATGGTTGCCTCCGCAAGTCTGCTGACCGGCGGGCGATTCGACGACTGATGAGGGAAGCAAACATGGCGCAGCCTGCCTTGTGCAGCAGCATCCTGCACGGTGCCCGGTAACCGTGCGCCCTTCCCCCGCGGCGCCAGTCTGATACTCGCGTTACTCACTCCGGACCAAGATCGACCCGTTCCCGGGCATTTCAATCCCGGGACATCAAATTACAGCGACATCCTGCGCTTGCCGGCAAAAGCCTCTGGCCGGTTTGCCATTATCGGGCTGCCAACCATTGCAATGGGTCGATCGCGCGACCCTGATGACGCAGTTCAAAGTATAAACCTGAATATTCATTGCCGCCGCTATTGCCTGCATTCGCAATGATTTCTCCTGTCTTGACGACATCTCCCGGCTGCTTCAGCACGGCCTGGTTGTTGCCGTAGATACTCAAGTATTGGTTGCCATGGTCGATAATGATCAGGTTGCCAAAGCCGCGCAGCCAGTCGGCATAGGCGACCCGTCCGCCGGCCACCGACCTGACTTCGGCGCCTTCCTGCGCCCGGATGAACAATCCTTTCCAATTGTTGCCTTCAACGCGCCGGCTGCCGAAGCGCGCCACGAGTTCACCTTTTACCGGCAAGCGCAACTTGCCGCGCAGCGCCGCCATATCGGCGCCGGCCAGCGGCGGTGCTGCGGCGGGCTCCGTCGCCGGCGGCTTTTCGTCGCTGTCGATAGGGTCCGGCTTGAACGGCGCGTTCGGTTTTTTGGCCTGGGCCAGCCGGCGCTGGCGCTCGGCCTCCTTCTGTGCCGCCTTCTGGCGCGCCTGTTCGCGCTGCCTTGCCTGCGCCAGCTCGGCACGGCGCTGTTGTTCGAGCAGGCGCGACAGCCGATCCACGAGCAGCGCCATGCGCTGCTCGTCGCGCTGCAGGCTGCCGGCTTCCTTGCGCTGCACATTGAGCTTATCGGATAGCTGGGCCAGCAATATTGCGCGTTTCGACTTCTCTTTTTCGAGGAGCGCCTTTTGCTGCCGCTGGTCGGCAGCAATTTCTTCCAGGTCCTGCTGGGCCGAACGGGTCTGTTCGGTATTGTCGTCAATTTTGCCCAGGTCGGCTTGCAGCCTGGCAATCACTGCTGCTTGCGCCTTCGACACGTAGCCCAGGTATTGCAGGTCGCGATTGATGCGATTGGGATTGTCGCCGGACAGCAGCAAGCGCGAACGGTCGCTGCCGCCGGTCAGGTACTGGTCATGCGCCAGCCGCGCCAGCTGTTGCTTGCGCTGGGCGATCTGCTTGTCCAGCGTGCGATGCTGCTGTTGCAGGGTGTCGATGCGGGCGGCGGTTTCCCGCTGTTCCTGCGCCAGCTCGGCCAGCGCCCGGTTGGCCTGGGAAATTGCCCGTTCCGAGGCGGCCAGCGCATCTGACGCGTGGCTCCTGGCGGACTCGGTGCGCTCGATGTCCCGCCGCAAGCCGGCGAGCTTGCCGCGCAGTGCGGCGCGTTCCTGTTCGGCCGCATGCTTCTGGCGCTGCCGCTCGCTGGGTGCGGCTTGCGCCGCCTGCGAGCAGCCGGCCAGTAGCAATACACCCAGCATCAGCGGCCGCAGCACGGCCAGCGCGCGCCGGCGGCGAGCGCTACTTCGGAGGGCCATCACCGGGCCGGTTATTTCGCCTTCCCTTGGCTGGCGACGGCCTTTTGCGCTGCTTCAATCGCGGCCGGATCGCCCAGGTAATAACTGCGGATCGGCTGCAGGTCGGCGTCGAGCTCATAGACCAGCGGCTGGCCGTTGGGTATGTTCAGGCCGACCACTTGCTGGTCAGTGAGCTTGTCGAGCGACTTGATCAGCGCCCGCAGGCTGTTGCCGTGGGCCGAGATCAAGATCTTCCGGCCGCCGCGGATCGCCGGCGCAATCGACTCGTCCCAGATCGGCATGACGCGCGCCACGGTGTCCTTCAGGCATTCGGTGCGCGGTATTTCGGAACGGTCCAGGCTGGCGTAGCGCGGGTCGTTGTACGATCCGCGCGGATCTTCCGGGTCCAGCGGCTCGGGTGGCACGTCATAGCTGCGCCGCCAGACCATCACCTGCTCGTCGCCGTATTTGGCGGCGGTCTCGGCCTTGTTCAGCCCTTGCAGTGCGCCATAGTGGCGCTCGTTGAGGCGCCAGCTATGCACCACCGGCAGCCACATCAGGTCCATTTCGTCCAGGGTCAGCCAGAGCGTACGGATCGCGCGCCGCAGCACCGAGGTGTAGCACAGGTCGAAGCTGAACCCGGCTTCAATCAGCAGCTTGCCGGCCTGCAGGGCTTCGTTGACGCCCTTTTCGGTGAGGTCGACATCGGTCCAGCCGGTAAAGCGATTTGCGAGGTTCCAGGTGGATTCACCGTGGCGCATCAGGACGATCTTGTACATGGATGGCGGTATTCGAAGATGTGGAGGGATGAGATCAGACATCTATTTTATAATGATCGGGTTTTCGCCAACCCAACTCTTCTACGTGAAATTCCTAATCGATAACATCTGGCTGCTTCTGACCGCCCTGCTTGCCGGCGGCGCCCTGTTCTGGCCCAGCATCGCCGCCCGCGGTAGCAAAGTGACGCCGCTGCAGGCAACACAGCTCATCAACCAGGGCAAAGCCGTGATCGTCGACGTGCGCGATCCGCAGGCTTTCGCGGCCGGACACCTGCGCGACGCGCGCAATATCCCGCTCAATGAACTCGCCAAACGCATCGGCGAACTCGAAAAGTCGAAGGCGAAGTCGGTCATCCTGACCTGTTCGAGCGGCGCGCAATCGTCGCGCGCCTGCGCCAGGCTGAAAAAGGCTGGATTCGCAGAGGCCTACAGCTTAAGCGGCGGCATCACCGCCTGGCAGGCCCAGGGCTTGCCGGTAACGAAGTAAGCAACCGAAAGACAAGCAGCGTCAGCAACAGCAACAGCAACAGCAACAGTAAAAAGAAGGGAATACCATGTCCGATCGCCCGCGCGTCCTGATGTATAGCACCGGTGTCTGCCCCTACTGCCAGATGGCGGAGCGCCTGCTCAAGGAAAAGGGAGTCGATACCATCGAAAAAGTCCGCATCGACCTCGATCCTGTCCAGCGCGACGAAATGATGCAGAAAACCGGGCGCCGTACGGTGCCGCAGATCTACATCGGCGAAACCCACGTTGGCGGCTTCGACGACCTGTCGGCACTCAACCGCGAAGGCCGGCTCGACAGCCTGCTGCAGGGCGCCTGACATCCCCAAACGGTGCCCGGCAGCGCCGGGCGCAGTCTCTTACCTCACACCAGAAAGCACGTCATGGCCGAACAAAACCAGCAACCCGTATTCCAGATCCAGCGCGTCTACCTGAAGGACGTGTCGCTTGAGCAGCCGAATTCGCCGGCGATTTTCCTCGAACAGGAGCCGCCTGCGATGGAAGTCGCAGTCGACGTCGGCGCCGAGGTCCTGGCCGATGGCATCTACGAGTCGACCGTGACGATCACCGTCACCGCCAAGGTCGGCGACAAGGTCGCCTTCCTGGTCGAAGGCAAGCAGGCAGGCATTTTCGAAGTGCGCAACATTCCGGAAGACCAGCTCGACCCGCTGCTGGGCATCGGCTGCCCGAACATCATCTATCCTTACCTGCGCGCCAATATCGCCGACATGGTGACCCGCGCCGGTTTCCCGCCGGTGCACCTGTCGGAAATCAATTTCGAGGTGTTCTACGAGCAGCGCCGCGCCGCGCTGGCGCAGCAGCAAACCGGCGGCGCCGGCATCATCATGCCGGATGGCTCGCAAGCCCAGCACTGAGTGCAGCAGCACTGAGCCGCCAATGAAAACCGGTCGAACCTGGCTGCCTGGCGCCATGCTCCTGCTGCTTGCCGGACTGGCGCAGGCGGCCGAGTTCCGGTCTGTCGGAGCGGCGCCGGCGGTGCTGGTCGACGCCCCCTCGGAGCGGGCGCGCAAGCTGGCGATCGCCCCGCGCGGCATGCCGGTGGAAGTCGTCATCACCTACGGCGAGTGGATCAAGGTGCGCGACGCCAGCGGCGAGCTTTCCTGGCTTCCCGCAAAATCGCTGGAGCCCAGGCGCAACCTGGTCGTCACCGCCGCCATGGCCCGCGTGCAGGCGGCTGCGGACGAGGGATCGCCACTGGTGTTCCGTGCCGAACGCAATGTATTGCTGGAGCGGCTTGAAGCGCCCACTTCCGGTTGGGTCCGGGTGCGCCATGCGGATGGCCAGTCGGGCTATGTCCGGGTGACCGAGGTCTGGGGTGAGTGACAAGGCCGCAGGGCCTATCGCCGCGCCGATCGTGATCCTCGGCGCCGGCGCCTGGGGTACTGCACTGGCCATTGCGCTGGCGCCACGGCGCCAGGTGGTGCTGTGGGCGCGCGACGCCGCAGCAGTCGCCGCACTGGCATCCACCCGCGAAAACAAATCCTACCTGCCTGGTGTGGCCATACCGGCCAACGTCACCATCACGGCCAACCTGCCATTCGCACTGTCGCAGGCGGCGGACGGTGGCTTGCTGATCGTGGCAACGTCGGTTGCCGGCCTGCGGCCCCTGGTCAGCCAGGTCAAGGACCATGGCATCGCCAGCCTGGTGTGGCTGTGCAAGGGGCTTGAACAAGGCACGCGGCTGTTGCCGCACCAGGTGGTGCGCGAAGTGCTCGGCAGCCGGATTCCGGTCGCTGCGCTGTCGGGACCATCGTTCGCGCAGGAAGTCGCTCAGGGCCTGCCCTGCGCATTGTCGGTGGCCACCGCCGACAGCGAATTTTCAAAGCACGTGGTGACGGCGATCCACGGCGGCGCAATCCGCATCTATGCGACCGACGACCTGATCGGTGTCGAGGTCGGTGGCGCGGTCAAGAATATCCTGGCGATTGCCACCGGCATCGTCGACGGCATGGGGCTCGGGCTCAATGCCCGCGCCGCGTTGATCACGCGCGGCCTGGTTGAGATCACCCGGCTCGGCGTGGCCCTGGGCGGCCGTGCCGAAACCTTCACTGGCCTGGCTGGCCTGGGCGACCTGATCCTCACCTGCACCGGCGACCTGTCGCGCAACCGGCGCGTCGGGATCGGGCTGGCGCAGGGCAAGCCATTGGCCGACGTGGTCGCCGAACTCGGCCATGTGGCCGAAGGCGTGCGTTGCGCACAGGCGGTGCGCGACCTTGCCAGGGAGCGCGGCGTCGAGATGCCGATCACCAATGCCGTGGCGGCCATATTGTTCGACGGCCAGTCGCCGCGCGACACCGTCGCCCGGCTGCTGTCGCGCGATCCGCGCAACGAGGTCGCCTGAGCGCGCTTGCGCTTTCTCCGGCCGGGTCCAGCCGCGCCGCCTGCGCGCGGCGCACCGGCACCGCTTCAGTGCTGGTTGCGCAGCACCGTGACCAGCAGTGACGCATCTTCGACCGCTACCAGCGCGTGCGGAACAGAGCCTTCCAGGTAGACCATCTGGCCCGCACACATTGTCGTTACCGTGCCGTGGGCCTGCAGGTCGATGACCCCCTCGATGCATTGGATTGTCAATTCGCCCGGCACCTGGTGCTCGCGCATTGATTTGCCGGCATGCAGCACCAGTCGCATTACTTCCAGCCGGTCGGTGCGCAATACCGCAAGTGAAACGGCTTGCTTCAATTTATCTGCGTGCGGACGAACATCCACCAGATCGCCTGATGATGCATGCGCTTGTGACATGACTGCTCCTTGATGAATTGGGGAAACCGCTACGGCAATTCCCACGGTATATCACGCTCAACTGCGCCGCCGGTTGCGCTCGTTCATGCAGGACAGGATTTCCCGGTGATTGCCGGTTCACAATCCGGTAACACGGTGTTTGTATGATCGTTCTGATTATTCACTTGGTCGAGAGGGGCATCAAGACATGGGCGAACTGAGCAGCCAGGGACATCTCGCTGACCCGGACGATATTGGCAGCAACGATTCCGGCAATCCAGGTTTCGATAGCATCCTGCAGGCGCGCCTGTCGCGGCGCCAGGTGCTGGGTGGCGTTGCAGTGTCTGCCATGGGTGCGATGTTCGGCGCCCTGAGTGCGCCGGCCATGGCTGCTTCGGCAAGCGGCGCGCAGCAAAGAGGCGCAGCACCTGCCAGGGCGCGGCTTGGTTTCAATGCGGTTGCCAAGAGCGTGGCCGATTCCCTGGTGGTGCCGACGGGCTATACGGCAACTGTGCTGTACGCGCTCGGTGATCCGCTGGCTGCAGCGACTGCGCCATACCGTAACGATGGCACCGACACCGGCTTCGAGATGCGCGCGGGCGACCATGCCGATGGCATGGAGTACTTCGGCTTGTCGGCAGCGGGCGCGCCGGCCCCTGGCAGCTCCGGGCGCGGCCTGCTGGCCATGAATCACGAGGCCATCACGCAACACTTCCTGCATGTGAACGGCGCCAGCGCCAACCCGCGTCCGGCTGCCGAAGCCGACAAGGAGATTGCGGCGCATGGCGTGTCGATCGTCGAGATCAGGCGGGTCGGGGCTTCGTTTGCGACCGTGCAGGATTCGGCAATGAACCGCCGCATCACACCCCTGACCCCGATCGAAATTTCCGGTCCGGCGCGTGGCAGCGCGATGATGAAGACCGCTTATTCGGCCACCGGTACCGCAACCCGTGGAACGATCAATAATTGCGGCACCGGCCGCACCCCCTGGGGCACGCTGCTGACCGGAGAAGAAAACTGGGCCGGTTATTTCACGCGCGGTCCCGCTGACGACTTGGCGCGTGGGAACGACAAGAGCGTGACCTCGCTCAATCGCTATGGTCGCCGCCAGGGCGCGGCCAGCCGGCATGGCTGGGAAACCACGGCCAATGCCGAGCCCTACCGCCGTTTCAATATCAGCCAGCTTGGCGCCTCGCCGGACGGCGCCGATGACTACCGCAATGAGCTAAACGGATTTGGTTATATCGTCGAGATCGATCCGTATGACAAGTCGGCAAGCATCAGCAAGCGCACTGCGCTGGGCCGTTTCGCACATGAGAGCGCCGCCTTCGGCCTGCTTGGCGCCGGCAAGCCGCTTGCGGTCTACATGGGTGACGACTCCCGTGGCGAATACATCTACAAGTACGTGTCGGCTGCGAACTGGGACCCCAGGGACGCCAGCGCCGCCAATCGTATTGCCGCAGGCAACAAGTATCTCGACCACGGCAAACTGCATGTGGCGAAATTCAACGACGACGGCAGCGGGCGCTGGATAGAACTGGACATCGCCAATCCTGCGATCGCCAACTGGGCCGGTTACCGCTTCGCCGACCAGGCGGATGTGCTGATCAACGCGCGCATCGCGGCAGACGCGGTCGGCGCCACCAGGATGGACCGGCCGGAATGGTGCGGCGTCCACCCCGTGACTGGCGAGATCTACGTCACGCTGACCAATAACAGCAACCGCAGGCTGGAGCCGGGCGCTGGCCAGCTTGGGCTGGACGCTGCCAACCCGCGCGCCTACGCCGATACGCGCGCCGCCAGCCAGTCCTTCCCAGCCAAATCGAGTTCCGGCAACGTCAATGGCCATATCATCCGCATTGCGGAAGCGGTAGGCAAGAATGCGGCGCGCAGCTTCAAGTGGGATGTCTACCTGTTCGGTGCGCAGTCCGACGCCGATCCGGCCCGCATCAACCTGTCTTCGCTCACCGCTGAGCAGGACTTCTCCAGCCCGGACGGCCTGGTGTTCTCCCGCGCCACGGGCATTTGCTGGATCCAGACCGACGACAGCGCCTACACCGATTCCTCCAACTGCATGATGCTGGGGGCGATTCCCGGCCGGGTCGGCGATGGCGGCAACAGGACCATCGCCTATACCAGGAGCGATAACAGCGTGCTCAAAGTCGGCGCGCCGGTTGGCAAGCCAGCCACCCCCGATACGCTCAAACGCTTCCTGGTCGGCCCGGTCGATTGCGAGATTACAGGCCTTGCCGAGACACCGGACGGCCGGGCGCTGTTCGTCAATATCCAGCATCCGGGCGAGTCCATCACGGCAGCCAACATTGCGCAGCCGGACAAGTACCTGAGCCACTGGCCCGCCAATGCCGGCTACGGCGCGGGCGGTGCGAACGGCCGCCCGCGCTCGGCGACCGTGGTCATTACACGTGACGACGGCGGCCGCATCGGCATCTGATCGTCGCGCCACGCGTGGCAGCATGCTGCCGTAACCGGCGTGGCTGGTTACGGCAGTGCGGCACTGGAAATTCACCCTGCGTCGTTGTGAAGGCCCGGGCAGCCGTGCTGCCTGGCTGTAAACGCAGCAGCTCGCCATAATTGCGTCGACCGCGATGCCGGTGGGGCGCATTTCGTCCGATGAACCTGGCTGCCCAGGCGGCACTTTTCCCCTTGCGCGAAATCAAACCAGCGAAGCGTGTTAGCCTGCACTCAGGTAATTGCTTTCGTATAAGCAGGGAATTGCTCGCCCTCAACACCTCCAATAAACATTTGTTGATCATGGATGTCGGCGCCAGGCGGCGCCATTCATTCCGGGAAGCCCGGCGCCAAAGGCTTGTGTCGGTTCGTTGCTCTCGCTCAAGCTAATAACTGTGGAGGCACGGTAGCCGGGTTCTATACTCGTACTCAATATCACTCTTCGACCCTTGATGAAAACACTCATGTGCACAGCATCAGTTCCCGCTCCAGTCGCTGCTCCAAAAACCAGGGCGCCCGTGGCGCGCCGCAATCGCGGCTTCACGCTGATCGAGATCATGGTTGTGGTGGTGATCATGGGCATACTCGCCGCGCTGGTCGTTCCCAAGCTGATGGGACGCGCAGACGATGCCCGCATCTCTGCGGCGCGCCAGGATATTTCCAGCCTGATGCAGGCGCTCAAGCTGTACCGGCTGGACAACCAGCGCTACCCGACCACCGAGCAAGGCTTGCAGGCGCTGGTCACCAGACCGCAGGGCGGCCCGCCGGCAAATGGCTGGAAGACCGGCGGCTACATCGACAAGTTGCCCAAGGATCCGTGGGGCAATCCATACCAGTACCTGTCCCCCGGCGTGAAGGGAGAGGTCGATATATTCTCGCTGGGGGCTGACGGCCAGCCCGGTGGTGCTGGCAATGACGCCGACATCGGGTCGTGGGACATTTGACGGCATGGCACAGGCTGCGGCCCGCACGCGGCTTCACGCTGCTCGAGCTGCTGGTCGTACTGGTGA
>NZ_JAUSNH010000249.1 GCF_030645335.1 Lacisediminimonas sp.
GGCCTCCAACCCTCAGCAGCTGAACTGGCGCACCTCCATCGTGGACTTGCTGAAACTGCTGGACATCGACAGCGGCCTGACCGCGCGCAAGGAACTCGCGACCGAGCTGGGTTGTCCGGCTGACCTGATGGGAGATTCGGCCCAGATGAACATGTGGCTGCACAAGACCGTGCTGGCCAAGCTCGCCGCTAACGGCGGCAACGTACCCAGGGATCTGCTCGACTGAGCGCGGGGACCATCATTGGCTCCCCGAAACGGGCGATTCCAAGCTCTGCGAGGTGACCTTTTTGCCTGGTACACCGGCCACTATGTGCCTGAGCGTTCAGGCGTTATCGCATTTCGGAAGTTGATCTGTTGGCGCGCTAAAGCTCAATGACAAAGACTTCCTGCTTCCCTTGCGCGGCATCGCCCTATCCATTCATCGCATTGCGCCTTGGTCACAGGCCGCGGGGTCAGGAGATCCCACGACATTTTGGCCGGTGGATCAGGCAAAGGAGCAATTTTTGCGGTTGGTCCATGTGTGTCGGTAGGACCTTCCGTGCTGCAAAATGGCATTGAGTGATCCAATGTCTGAACAGCGTAAGCAAAATAGATCCGGTCGTTCGGGCCAACTGCAGGGCGTGCAGGTGCCGGTGGTTCGGCACTCGACGCCACGTTTGTCGTGCTTGCAACTCGCCCGCGGGTCGCGCTCGTTGTGTTGCGATTGCTGCTCGCCGACGATGGGGTTACGGCAGCCAGCTTCGCAGGACTCGATCCTGGTTTTCCAGCGCCCCCTGCCATCTGCGTGCTATTTGAATTCGCGCTCAGCATTTTTGCCGAAGCGTTCTGGGTGGCCTTGGCCTGGCCATTGGTGGCGATGTCAGTCGCCACGGCACTAAATACAGTGACTTTATTATCGGGCGCCATCTTGCTGGCTCCAATAACGCCGACGGCGACGGTCGCCTTCACCAGGCTGCCCAGCAACTCTCGGTTGGCCCGCGCTTTCGCCGCTGCCTGCTGATTTCTTTGATCCTTGACCTGCGAATTTTTTCTTCCCGATTCAATATATGCGGCCAGATCGTCGCCAGTCAGATCGCGTGCTTCAGGATTTGCGCCAACAGAAATCAGATAACGCACGATATCCGGCCGGTTTTGCAGTGCTGCTTGCAGCACTGCCGTACGTCCGTTGTCAAAAAATTTGCCATTGACGTCAACCCCGTTATTGATAAGCATCCTGGTCATGGCTTCGGATTCCCGAATCTCGCTCCTGGTGAACGCCTTGATTTTTTCCGTCATTTCTTTGACATCGTCAGGATCTTCCAGCCAGCCGATCAGGGCTATCGCCAGCGGCGTCACTTTTTCCTTGTTCTGCAGATTCAGGCTGGCGCCCAGCTTTACCGCCTTCTCAACCAGCGGCGTGTTTTTCTTCAGGACAATATGGTGGGCGACGCTATTTCCGTCGGAGTCCTGCCGGTTCAGATCGATGCCCAGGTCATGTACCAGTTGCAGCGAGGTCGGCCCCCGCGATGCACTGCTCAACAAGATGTCGAAGTATGCATTGATGTCCGCGACGGGCTTGAGCGCCTGGAAGACTTCAGCGTTAAATTTGCCGACTCTGGGGAAATCGACGTAACCGACGCTGTTGGCGAACACCAGGTTTTTTTCCGCCTTGGTTGTCTCGGGTGCATTCAATAGCCGGTAAAACTCTGCTCTGTCCTGCGCTTCCCAGGCGCCGAATAAGGGCATGGACGGACCACTTGCGCAGCCGCTGAGGGCAACAATGCATAGGGACAGCAATAACATCCGAATTCGCAAGATCATTTTTTTCGCTTTGAACTGACATGGGGACTATTTGGGAGGTGCGCGACAGATCATACCGTCACAGTGAATGGCGCACCGATATAAATCCGCACGCCAACGAGGTCCTGATTATCGAACCGGCCGAGGAAAAGAATGCGTTCATGAAGCACCTGACCCGGCACGTGCCAGCCGTCGCCGGAAAAATCAAGGGCGTAGAAACGGTCGATCATCCAACAGAAGGACAGCTGCTTGCTTACGCACGCAAGCATTTCCTGAGCTAGAGCGGGGGCGGATCTTGGTTGGGCGAATGCGGCACCGATCGTGCCATGTCCGAATGCTGATTCCGGGGACGCGATGCAGGACGGATACGGAGCAAGCCCGACTCAGGACAGCAACAATCCTCTCGGCGTTGGCGGCACGGCACTACAGCAGTTGGTTACTTCCAACGCGCACGGTGCAACGGACCTTGTTCGGTTCGGATACGTTTTGCTTGGGATTCGTCCCGAAAAGTTGACGAACCGACCTCATTCTGTTTCAATTTAGACACCTCTGAAAGGGAGTAGCTGACACGAACGCCCAAGCGCGAAGTGAGACAGGGGCTACAGGCCAGCACTGAGCTGGCCTGTGCAACGCGTTCGACATCGCGACCTGGCTTCATTTCACTTCGGATAGGCGCAGCGAAATCCGACATACACCACATAGAATGCCGCCGGCTTGAACTGCATGCCGTCTGCTTTCATTTTCGCTGCGTCATACCACCAGGACCCACCTGCGGTCAGGCGATCGTCGCCGCTGGCATCGGCCAGCCATTCCCATACGTTGGCACCCATGTCGTACAGACCGTTGACCCCCATCGCGGTTCGGCCGGCAGGGGCATGTCGCGCCCAGCCATCTTCCGTGCCAGCGGTATTGGCGCCTGCCGATGTGTCGCCGGTCGGATAGGCATAAGTGCGTCCGCTAACGAATGGTGGTGGCGGGTTGCGTCTTTGTTCGGTATAGGCAGCCCGTGACCATTGCGCCCGTGTGGGCAGGCTACCACCGGCTGCCTGGCAGTAGGCATGCGCTTCATGCCAGCTGAGATGGACTGCAGGCTCATCCAGTGCGCCGGGCTTGCCGTAGGGGGAACGGAAGCTCCAGCCGGTGCGTTTTTCCCAGCCTGCGCCGTACTCCATGCCGTAGCCATTTTTTTCGGCGGCGGTCTTGAGTTGCCGGCTGTCGGCGTAGCGTGCGAACTGGCCGATAGTGACTTCTGTGGTGTCGATGCTGAAGTCGCCCATGTCGACCCGGGATGGGGTAAAGGCGTATGCCGGCAGGCCGAGGAGGGCGGTCAGCAGTAATCCGCAGGTCACAGGTGATTTGCTTTTCATGCAGGCACTCGGATGGTTCGGATACGTTTTGGTTGGAAGTCGTCACAACAGTATGTCATGCGGGAAGCCACTCTTGCATTGTCACCAGCGACGGTGCCCCTAAGCGCGGCAAACCGTTTGCGCTGGTGCCGCCGAACCATCTATCCTGCTTCGCGATAAAAGCCGAATCCGTCCGCTTCCAGGACTATTCCTGATGGCTCAAGTCGTTCAAGAATCGACGAGATGTAAAAGCATTCGTTGTTACACTCATGAGCGGTTACCTTGGCATCATGAAACGACCGCGACGCAGGCAAAGTCATGCTTATGTCGAACGGCAACACCGTTGTACGACGCGCATGTAATCGAGAGGCAATCATGAAATGGAAGGGAAATCGGGAAAGCAGCAATGTCGAAGACCGGCGCGGCAACGGTCTGCCGATCGGGGGCAAGCTCGGTATCGGTAGCGTGGTGATCGCGCTCGTCGCTTCGCTATTCTTCGGCGTCGACCCGTCGACTGTGCTGAGCATCATCAATGGCGGCGGCCCCCCATCGCAAGCGCAGTCGTCTTCGGGCCAGCCACCCGCAAACGATGAAACTGCTCGCTTCGTGTCAACCGTACTGGCCGACACCGAAGACAGCTGGGACAAGATATTCCGCGACAGCGGCAGCACCTACCAGCCGCCCAAGCTGGTGCTATTCAGTGGGCAGACCCCATCTGCTTGCGGCACTGGTACGGCAGCGAGCGGCCCGTTCTATTGCCCTGGCGATCGCAAGGTGTATATCGACCTGACGTTCTTCCGTCTGATGCAAGAGAAGTTCCGCGTCAGCGGCGAATTCGCACAGGCCTACGTGATTGCCCATGAAGTCGGTCATCACGTGCAGAACATGATGGGCGTCATGGAGCGGGTCGATAAAGCGCGCCGCAGCAGTTCGGAAGCGCAGGCCAATGCACTCTCGACCAGGGTCGAATTGCAGGCAGACTGCTTTGCCGGGGTGTGGGCGAGGAATGCGGACCAGGCACGCGGCATCCTGGAAGCGGGCGATGTGGAAGCGGCCCTGAACGCTGCCGCCGCGATCGGCGACGATGCGCTGCAACGACGATCGCAGGGCTACGTGGTTCCGGATTCATTCACTCACGGTACGTCTGCGCAACGGGTTCGGTGGTTCAAGCGGGGCATCGAGAGTGGTAAGGTGAGTGCCTGCAATACTTTCGGAACCGCGCAGCCGTAGCCTCCAAAAAACCGGGCATTGATGCGGTGTTGATTACCTGTTAGGCGTCTTGGCGGAGGAAAGCGATGACACGAGTTCGCGTTGAGGGCTTCACCATCTCGCTCGACGGATACGGAGCAGGTCCGAATCAGGACATCGACAATCCGCTCGGCGTTGGCGGGACGGACCTGCACCAGTGGTTACTCCCCACACGCACGTTCCAGCGGGCCTTGTTTGGCAAGGACGGCGGCACGACGGGGGTTGATGATGACTTCGCCGCCCGTGGCTTTCAGAATGTCGGGGCCTGGATACTTGGGAGGAACATGTTCGGACCCATTCGTGGAGACTGGCCGGACACAAACTGGAAAGGTTGGTGGGGAGATAGTCCACCGTATCATGTTCCGGTCTTCATCCTGACCCATCATGCTCGTCCCCCCATCGAGATGGAAGGCCGCACGACGTTCCACTTCATGACAGGAGGCATCCGCGAGGCGCTCGACCGTGCACGCGAGGCCGCTGCCGGAATGGACGTGCGGATCGGCGGTGGGCCGCACACAATCCGGCAGTATCTTCGTCCAGGCCTCATTGACGAACTGCACATTGCCATCGCGCCGGTCCTGCTCGGACGGGGAGAATCGCTGTTCGAAGGGGTTGACACGCGGGCTCTGGGTTATGAGTGCGTTGAATTCGTAGCGTCGGAAAAAGCCACGCATGTCGTCCTGCGGCGCAAAGGGCACACGCACGCCTGACCACTCGCTGAAGGCCGATGCCCCTGGCGGGCCACCTTAGCTCAGGGCGTCGGGGTCAGCTTCTCGAAATTTGAATGACCGCATTCATGGATGCGACAGAGGACAATGGGTCGAAAGCTAAACGCAATTCCAGGAGTAACAGATGGAAGATATTTTTTCAAAAGCGGTCTTTGAACAAACGGTAATTCATAACAACAATGAATTGTTCAAAGGGCAGGGCGCAGCCAAGGGATGGGCGGACAAGCTTGCGAAAGAGCTTGGGGTCCAAGTCGAGGTAAAAAAAATTGGCAATGGCTGGGCGCTATGCGCGACGATGGATGGAGTCCAATGCACTTGGGGCGTTTACGGCCAACGGCTCAAGCGGATTGATGACGTGGCGCAGTAGCGTGCTTCCCATTCCTGCAAAGCCCAGGCGTTAGTTTGTATCCGCTGGGTTGAAGGCTCCTCGCGATGATTTCCATCGGCACGCCCTTGTTGTGGACACTGTTTATCGTGTTTGTCCTGATCGCCCTTGCGATCGATTTTCTGTCTCTGAATCGTCAGGGTTCGCATACCGTCAGCATGCGGGAAGCGACCATCTGGTTGATGGTTTGGGTGGCGGTGTCGTTTCTATTTGTCGGCTGGCTGTGGTGGTATCTTGGCGGCGCCAGTCAGGTCCCCATTTCCCGGGAACTTGCGGACGCCAAGGCACTTGAGTTCATTACCGGCTATTTGGTGGAGAAGGCGCTGGCCGTCGACAATATCTTTGTCTTCCTGATGATCTTCACCTACTTCGCGGTGCCGTCAGCTTTTCAAAAGCGCGCTTTGATGATCGGCATCCTGGGCGCTTTGGTCTTGCGCACGATCATGATTTTGATCGGCGCCTGGCTGATTTCCCAGTTTCACTGGATCATGTACGTGTTCGGCGTGTTCCTGGTGTTCACCGGAATAAAGATGTGGTGGGCGGCAGGCCAGGAGCCCGACCTTGTAAATAATCCGGCGCTTCGCTGGATCGAGCGGCACATGAAGCTCTCGCCCAACTACGACGGTGAAAAATTCTTCACCGTGACCAATGGCGTAAAAATGGCCACGCCCTTGTTTGTGGTGATCCTGCTCATTGGAATCGTGGACCTGGCGTTTGCGGTGGACTCAATCCCCGCCATTTTTGCCATTACGACGGATCCGTTCATTGTGCTCACATCCAATGTCTTTGCGATTCTTGGTCTGCGAGCGATGTATTTTGTGCTTGCGGGCATGCATGAGCGCTTTCATCTGCTCTCTTACGGACTGGCAATTGTCCTGGGCTTTATCGGCACCAAGATGCTGCTTATTGATATTTACAAAATACCGATCGTCTGGTCACTGGGCTTCACGGTTGCGACGCTTGCGGTCGCCATGTTGTTATCGCTGCGGATACCGGCCAAACCCGGCAAGGCAGGAACAGCGTTTCCGTTCAGTTCCAAGCGAGACCGCAAATCCACGGAAGAAAAGTGAGGCAAGGGCTACAGCCGCCACCGAGCTGGCCTGTGCATCAAGTCATATAGAATATCGCTTTCCCATGAAACGGTTCATGCGCTCCAGCAGCGCTATTTATGCCCATCAACTACCTTGCCCGACTGACCGCACGAGAGAGAACGGCAAGCGCGAATCTGCACCTGGGCGTCCTGCTCGCGTTTGTCGCTGGCGCCCTGAACGCCGGTGGCTTCCTGGCCATCGGTCAGTACACCTCGCACATGACAGGCATTGTTTCGGCAGCGGCGGACAACCTGATCCTCGGGAATATTGGCCTGGCTGTCGCCGCCGGCTTGTCGCTGTTTTCATTCATGGCAGGGGCGGCCACCACGGCGTGGCTGGTCAATTACGCGCAGCGACATTCGGCCACGAATATTTACGCCGCGCCGCTGCGGATAGAAGCCGCACTCCTGCTTGCTTTTGGCATTGTCGGTTCAAGCCTGCGACTTCACGAAATAGTCAGCATCTCCTTAACCGCCATCCTGTTGTGCTTCACAATGGGCTTGCAGAACGCGCTGGTCACAAAGATATCGAACGCCGAAATACGCACGACGCACATTACCGGCCTGGTTACTGACATTGGCATCGAAATCGGAAAATTGATTTACTGGAACCGGAGCCACGACGTTTCGAGCCACACAGTGCTCGCAAACCGAACCCGCTTGCGAGTGCATGGCGCAATGGTCTTGTCCTTTTTTGTCGGCGGGCTGATAGGCGCCTTCGGCTTCAAGCTTGCAGGCTTCTCCTTCACCATATTGCTGGCCCTGCCACTGGTTGCCATGTCCTTGGCGTCCGCGCTGCAGTCCGCAGGCCAGGCAGAAGATATTTGAAGTCTTGCTGAGGCGCCCAATCTTTGCCTGCTTGCCGTCGCGCGCCGAGGCGACTCCGTCATCAGCGCGTCCCCGAATTGTGCTTTTTGCGTTTGTTCCTCCCTAGAAAGCATCTGGTGCGCGCGACCTTAACGCTACCACGGCCATGGTATATGCAATGGCCATGGTAGACATCAGAAGGTGTGAAAGCGCCAGATCCCCTTCCTCTCTTTTGAGCCCACCCTCAAGAAATTCAAACTTTCGCGCAGATGAAATGCGCGAAAGTTTGAATTTCCTTGCACTTCAGTCGCAATAAATGCTAACTTTCTCGCAGATGAACCACGCGAAAGTTAGAAAATGGCTTTGCATCTTGTAGGCGAACACATTGACAAGGCCCGCAGCCACTATCAGGCAGAGACGGGAAAGCTCGTCCAAATCATGCGCGGAATCTACGTGGATACGGACGACGACGTCGATGCCATGGTGCTCAGGCATGCCGTTCGCATCGCTCGATACCTCTATCCCAAAGCTTACTTGTCCGCAGCGAGCGCCATCCTCTTGGGGCCAACACGGGACGGCAGGCTTTTCCTGAGCGGCCGCCGCAGCCAGCGGACCCGCATTCGCGCGCTGGAAATCATTCAGAACGAAGCCCCAAAGCAGCCTTCGACAGGTTCGGCTGTCGTGGACGACGGCATGGGCGAATTCCGGGTCGATGTGTCGTCGATCCGCCAGCGCTTTCTTGAAGCGTTTCGTTTGCGTAGCGAGCATGCAGCCTCGATCGACGAGACGGCACGGGAGTCGATCGCCGCGCGTTTGATTGAAGAATATGGAAATGCGAAGTCCGCAGCCGATGCCGTTTGGGCGCTGGCCCGTGAAAATGAATGGTATCGGGAAGGCGAGCAATCCGAGCGCTTCCTTCTGCGCCGTCCGGCATCAGCGCTGGTGCGCAATGAGGCAGCACTCAACCGGATCGTGGCCTGGCACGGCGCACCCATCGGCAATCTGGTTCATGACGGATTCGAATGGCGATGGCTTCCGATCGAAGCTGGTGGGCCGGCGCTGGTGCGCCAGACCACGCCCGGAAAGCTGCCGCCGTTCATCATGTCCCTGCTACCGGAAGGCTGGCTTGAAGCGGTTCTGCATGATCGGGACGAGCGGGCGATGCTCCGGTCCGGCAAGCGATACATGTCGAACATCAGCATCGTCGAGCAGCAGAGCGAACTTGCCGCGCTACCGCCGGATTTGCTGCTGACACGTCTCGACCGGTACACCGCAGACGGCGTATTCACCGGCACCTATGCCGGGCCAGGTCGGAGCGTCATCGAGGAAAGCTTCGAGCGCAATCTTGCGCAGATTTACGAACATGCCGATACGCCCCGACTGTCGGGCATCCAGGTCAAGGCGCCGATGCACCTTGATGCCAACGGAATGCTTTCGCCGAGTACCGACACGCCGTTCACCCACATCCTGAAGCCTGCGGCCAAGGGGGGATTCGAGGCGTTGCCGCTTATCGAATGGATGGCCCTCGCTCTTGGCCGGGCAGTCGGATTTGCGGTTCCTGCAACGGCGCTGATTGCCATGCCTGACGGCATGCCACCGGCCTTGCTTGTCGAGCGCTTCGACATCCGTGAAAGCGTCGCAGACAAGCGCATGTTTGCATTGGAAGACCTTTGTTCCGTGCTCAATCTTCCGACCGCAGCAAAATACGATGGGACGATAGAACGTGTCGCCCGTGCCGTCCGCTCATTATCGACCGCGCCAGAGGAAGATATTCTCATCATCTTCCGGCGCGCGCTTTTTGCCTGGTTGATCGCGGACGGTGACATGCATCTCAAGAACATGGCGCTTCTGAAGACAGTGGAACCGGGAGACAAGCAGTTCAGCGCCGTGCGCATGGCGCCACTTTACGACGCAGTGACGACACGCGTATTTCCCCGGCTGGCACGGGACCGGTTGGCGCTCAAGCTGAACGGCAAGGACGATCGTCTCACCCGGGCGGACTTTCGGACGCTGGCCAGCACGGTGGGGTTAAGAGTAGCCGATGCTGATCGCGCGATCGACGACATGATCGCGCGTATGACGCGGGCCGCCGACGAGCTTGCGTTGCCGAAGCTGCCGGACTATGGCCCGGAAGGCGAAGCGGTGGCGGCCAGGATGATCGATATCTGCCGGACGCGAATCGAAGCGTTTGCATGATCGTTGAAGTGGGTTGATGAAAAAGCGCTTCGTCCGATCGTGGACAGCCTAAAAAAGACATATTGAATTGCCCCGGCCAATGCCGCTTTCGAGGAGAGCGTCGGCAGAGCGTAGTCGTTCTTCATGAGATTTCAACTCAAATCGCCAACAAGCACATCCAAGATGGGTAGGACTAAATGAAGTCACACACGGGCAGTGGGATTAGCAACGCGAGGGAGGCACTCGAAGCGGCGGGGGCTGAGCAGCTCGGGAGAATGCTGTTCGAGTCGAAGTGGAACCGCGCCTCTATCGCCTGCGCTTGCTCTAGTCGACTGGCACCCCCCTGAAACGCGCGACTTCAATGGGAGACACCACGCTGCCCTGGTTACCCCAACTTGTCCTGATGTAGGACACCACCGCCGCAAGCTCTTCGTCATTCAGGGATGTGCCGAACGGAGGCATGCCATACGGCCGCGGGTTGCCGCCGGTGCTGGGCGGATAGCCGCCGTTGAGCACCATGCGAATCGGATTGAGTGCCGAGTATGCCCAGAGGGACTGATTGCCCGCCAATGGCGGATAGGCCGGGGGCACACCCTTGCCATCGGCCCTGTGGCATTCCACACAATTCTGCTCATACAGCCTGGCTCCTTGCCCGAGCATTGCCTCCGCGCTGGCCGATGGCGCTGGCACCGGCCGTGGCCCGCCGTGATCGATTCCAGGAATCGACTTGAGGTAGATGGCCATGGCGTCGATATCGCTTTGCGACAGATGCTGCAGGCTTTCACCGACCACTTCGGCCATCGGTCCGAACACTGTACCGCGGCGCGACACCCCGGTCTTGAGCAAGTCCGCAATATCCTTCGTCTCCCAGTCGCCGAGGCCCGCTCCTGCATCGGAGGTGAGTGAGGATGCGTACCAGTCCAGCATCGGTATCATGCCCCCGGCCAGACCGCCCTCGGCAATGGTGCCGCCCAAGGAATTGCGCGCGGTGTGGCAGGCAGCGCAGTGTCCCAATCCATGTACCAGGTAGGCGCCACGGTTCCATTCACTGCTTTGTTTCGGGTCCGCCTTGAACTCCCCGGGGGTGAAATACAGCGCGCGCCAGAACGCCAGAAGGATGCGCTGGTTGTACGGAAAGCGCAGGTCGTGTTCCCGGTTTGCCTGCCGCACCGGTGGAACTGTCTGCAGGTATGCATGCATGGCGTCAGCGTCGGCCCTGCTGACCTTGGTGTAGTCAGGGTAGGGAAAGGCGGGATAAAGGAATCTGCCGTCTTTCGACTTGCCGTTATGGATGGCGCGCCAGAAGTCATCTGCGCTCCAGTTGCCGATGCCGGTTTCCGGGTCCGGCGTGAGGTTCGACGAATAGATGCTGCCGAAGGGCGTGGCGATTGCGCGGCCGCCTGCGTATTCATCCCCGCCGCGCACGGTGTGGCAACTCATGCAATTGCCGGCCATGGCAAGGTATTGTCCGCGACTGACCTGCTCGGTGGCGTTGACGACGGGAACACCGGGCTGGTCGCTGCCTGGATCATGTGCCAGCTGCATGCCGATCACGACGAGCGGAATCAGGATGACCAGCGCGAGTACGGCAATCAGGATGCGCGTCATGGTTCGATTCTTCTTCATTGCGGGAAGCTGCCGCAGGCAACGGGCAGTTTTACTGAAGTGGCGGCACGCGGGGTCATGTCGGCTGGTACTTGCCGGGACGCCAGCCAGGCGGACACGGCACCGATATCGTCGGGCGTCAGCTGCCTGCTGATGTCGGCCATGCAGTCCGGTGCCGCGGCCCGGCGGGCGCCGGTCTTCCATGCGCCGAATTGTGAATTGAGGTAGTCGCGCGACAAACCGACCAGACTGGGGATGGCGGGAGAAACACCAGTCAGCTGTGCGCCGTGGCAGGCAATGCACGCATGAATTTTCCTGGAGGGGTCGCCGTTGACGACGAGTTGACGGCCTCGCTGCAGGACTTGCTGCGAGACGTTCGGCGCCTGCGGCGGCGGATAGGGCAGATGGAGGTCCGAGAAATACTGCGCCATCTCCAGCAGGTAGTCGTCCGACAGATGCGCCACCATGTAGGTCATCATTGGATAGCGCCTGTGTCCTTCGCGGAAATTGATCAACTGGTTATACAAATAGCCAGCAGGCTTGCCGGCGATGCGGGGAAAGTAGCCGTCGCGCGTGGCCCGGCCTTCCTTGCCGTGGCAGGCAGCGCAGGCGAGGCTGCGCTGGGCGATAGTGTCCTGCAACTTCGGTTCGGCTTGCGCCTGTGCCTCGACCTGTGAGGCCGAAATCCCGATCAGGAGGACGCCAGCGGCGGCGAACCGGACAAGGGATCGTGTCTTGCAGCGCATTGAGAAAAGCGGTCGGAAGCCTGCTGGCAATGTGAACTTCATGGGAGTCAAATTAAAGAAACCGCGCAGATAAAGCGCGTTGATATCGGGCTGTCTTTCGCTCTGCGATGGTTCGTTCGGCGCTGCTATTGTCAGCGGCGCCAGTGTTAAAGAACAGTAGCAGTTCGGGATAATTTGTACGGATCAGATTCCTGTCCTGTACCGTTATTTCACCTGCGGAATGAGTTGCATCGGCGGCGAAGCAAAAAACGCGCGCTGGGACTGCACACCGTGCAGTACAGATCGGCTCTGATATGCAAAATTTCCCGTGTTCTGCTTCTGTTTTCATTTCCGCTCATCGCCGACAATCAACCATCAGCAATGGACTGCTGCTGTGCGCACGTCTTCTGGAATCGTGAGCGGGCCGCCAGCCCATCTGTCAATCAACCGGATCGACAGAGGCACCAATACGAAGGACACGACGCCACAAGCACGCGCCACTCATGCAGCGGCATCGTTCAAATGAGGTCACACATGAAAACAGAAAACGCAAAGAAACCGGACACGCGCTCGTTCCTGAGCACCTTGGCGGCCATCGCCTGGTCCTTTGCGGGCCTGCGGCGACGCAAGGACTTCGAGCAGGACGTGGGCCGCATGAATCCGTTCTACGTGCTTGCGGCCGCAGCAATCGGCCTTGCCATCTTCATCTGCGCTCTGTTGATTATCGTCAATTATGCGGTCTCGTAAAGCGCAGCCGAATATACCGGTTCCCGAGGTGCGACGGTACCCAACGACGAGTAGAACAATGCGACTTTACAGTTAGCCCGCGACGTCGAGACAGATCGGAATGAGCACGGCAGTAAATACACCTGCCAGACCCATGGCCAGCCCCGCAAAGGCGCCCATTTCCTGGCTTGTCTGGAGTGCGCGTGATGTGCCGATGCCGTGCGCGACGACGCCCAGGGTGAAGCCAGAAATCTCGTGAGCGGTAATTCCCATGCGCCGCACCACACCCTGGGTTATTGCCGCCCCGAATATCCCGGTCAGCATGACCAGTGCGGAGGTGAGGGAAGCAGGTCCTCATCTTGTCCTGCCGACTGTCCTGGTAATCCCTGCATGTGGTGCAGCCAGTTTCTCGAACATGTTCTTCCTCATCGGGCAGTAAGTCCTTCCATGCCTCTATACGATAATGGGGATTAAAAAACAGGATCAGAATCAGATCAAAAAACCGTAGCAGTGGAATATATTTCCGTGCGCTTACGGACCGCCATCTACTGGTTTACCCTAGATAAAAAGTATGGCCGAATGCTGACCAAAGGCACCGCCATAGCAGGCTGCTTTTTTTAATTTTTTTTATAACAGCGGCGCTTCAGCCGGATGGTCTTTTGACCGTCCCTCGGGAAATCAAGAATGAAACGTTATGAGGCACTGGCGGAAGAGATCGCGCAGTCGATACGCACCGGCGTGCTGAAACTTGGCGATCAGTTGCCATCAGTGCGCCAGGCAAGTGCAAGCAGGGGAGTCAGTCCGTCCACTGTATTTGAAGCGTACTACCTGCTCGAAGCACGTGGACTCGTCCGGGCGCGCGAACGTTCCGGTTACTATGTGATTGCCGGTGCGAAGCTCCTGCCCCCCGAGCCGGAGGATGCTTCCCGACCGACCGGCGACTCCACCTCCGTCGATGTCAGCAACCTCGTCTTCGATGTACTCGAATCCGCGAGAGCACGTGATGTCGTGCCGTTCGGCTCGGCGTTCCCGAGTCCGTTTCTGTTCCCGCTGGCACGCCTGGCGCGGTCCGTGGCGTCTAGCACCCAGCAGATGGATCCATGGAGCTCGATCGACGATCTCACACCAGGCAATGCTGATCTGCGGCGCCAGATCGCACTGCGCTACCTGGCCGATGGCCTGCATGTGCATACGGATGAGATCATCATTACCAACGGCGCACTTGAGGCGCTCAATCTGTGCCTGCTTGCCGTCGCGCGCCCAGGCGACTCCGTCATCATCGAGTCCCCGACCTTCTACGCCGCCCTGCAGGCACTCGAACGGCTGGACGTGAACGCCATCGAGGTGCCAACGCACCCGCGGGAGGGCATCGACCTCGATGCGCTCGCGCGTGCGCTGGAACGCCATCAACCCAAGGCGTGCTGGCTGATGACGAATTTTCAGAATCCGCTCGGCAGCCTGATGTCGGACGAAAAAAAGCAGGCGCTGGTTGAACTGCTGGCGTCGCATGATGTTCCGCTGATTGAAGACGATGTGTACGGCGAGCTGTACTTCGGGAGCACACGTCCAAAACCTGCCAAGGCGTTCGACACGACCGGCATCGTCATGCACTGCTCCTCGTTCTCCAAATGCCTCGCCCCCGGTTACAGGGTAGGTTGGGTCGCTCCGGGAAAGTTCGCCCGGCAAATCTCCCGGCTCAAGCTGACAACCACGCTATCAGCGTCGAGTCCGGCTCAGGCCGGACTGGCCGACTACCTGGCCAAGGGAGGCTACGACAAGCATCTGCGTCAACTGCGGCACGCGCTTTCGGTGCAGCAAAACGCAATGATGCAGGGCGTGGTCCGTTATTTCCCGAAGGGGACCCGGGCCACACGACCGAGTGGCGGGTACTTTCTCTGGATCGAGCTTCCAGGGAAAGTCGACACGCTCGAAATCCATCGCAAGGCCCTTTCCCTGGGGATCAGCGTTGCACCGGGCCCCATGTTCTCAGCGCACCGAGATTTTAAAAATTGCCTTCGGCTTAACTACGGTCACCCTTGGGACGCGCGGTCCGAAGAGGCGCTGGCGACGCTCGCTCGGCTGATCAGCGCCAGCATGGAGAGCGTGAAAGGAATTGCCGGGTAGTGTCGGTTCTGCCGATTCGCGCGCAGGGCAACTAACTGCAATGGCATGCTCTCGTCGCGCGGCAACAACACCGTATCCCGCCAATGCGAGCAAGCCTTACCTTTTGAGGCGCTCGAACGCTCAGTCCTGAAGCCTGATCCCCGTCAATACATCGGGCGCTCGGACACCCCGATATTCGTAGCGGAGGCGAATGCGCCTAGAATGGGGTGACCCCACGGTTTGCGCACCAGCCTTCAGGGCCGACGCGAACAGAAAATTAAAAATGGAACGCCAGACTGACTCCCGTCCTCCCCGCCCGACGGATGCCGGCGCCGGACAACTTGCTCCGGCTCACCTTGGCGACATGCTTGATAGCCTGAGCGACGGATTCATGTCCATAAACAAATCGTGGCGCTTCACCTATCTTAACCATACAGCTGAACGATACTTGCAGCAGAAGCGGGAAAACCTGCTCGGACGCGACATATGGCAGTGTTACCCGGACTTGGTAGACTCCGACTACTATCGCGTTTATCAGCAGACGGCGGCAACTGGACAGCCCGGCCGGCACACTGGCTATTACGCACCGCTCGGCACCTGGTTTGAGGTGCGGTCATTTGCGCACGACGATGGCATCACCGTACTCTTCCGCGACGTCACACGCGAACACGAGCACGAGGCGCAGCTGGAATTTGAAGCCAGTCACGACTACCTGACCGGATTGGCCAACCGGCGCAAGTGCATGGAAGTGCTGACACGCGCGGTCGCCGAGGCTGCTTCCCCAGGTTTTGCGCGTGGCGCTTCCCTGGCGGTGCTGTTCATCGACCTGGACCATTTCAAGGAGGTCAACGACGCCTTCGGTCATGCGGTCGGCGATGGGCTGCTGCACGACTTTGCGAAAAGGCTGCTCGCAATTCTCGAACCTGCTATTTTCGCCGCGCGCGTAGGGGGCGATAAATTTGTTCTCTTGATACGCAGTACGACCGAAAGCGCAGCAGAAGCTTTCGCGCACGCGGTGCTCAAGGAGTTCGCAACGCCATTCGAAGCAGGCGGAAGATACGTCTCCCTGTCCGCCAGCATTGGCATCGCGCTGCTGAGAGAAGCTCCGGAATCAGCCGAGACGCTGCTGAGTCACGCCGACACGGCCATGTACGCAGCGAAGTCATCTGGTCGGTTTCAGGTGCGCATGTACGATGAAGCACTCGACCGGGGCATGCGTGACCGTCTTGCTTTGCGCATGGATCTTCGTGAGGCGTTCGCCGCGAACCAGTTCGAACTTCATTTTCAGCCCCAGATAGCACTCGCGGACGCTTCCCCGGTCGGTGCCGAGGCGCTACTTCGCTGGCGTCATCCTGAACGAGGCTTGCTGACGCCGTACGCATTCCTGGATGTCTTACTTGAGTCGCCCTACGAAGAAGTCCTCGTCGACTGGCTGCTCAATGCCGTTTGCCAGCATATCGGGGCATGGCGACGCTTGGGCGTGCCCGTACCACGGATCAGCCTCAATTTGTCGGCTCGACAACTTCTGGGTGGGGGACTTGCAGATAAAATTCTCCGTATTGCGAGGGCACATGGCGTCGCCCCCGCAATGCTCGACATTGAAGTCACGGAGGACTCCCTGGTTAGCGACATCGAAAAGGCAACGTCGGTTCTTGCCGCGCTGAAGCAAGCTGGCATATCCACATCGCTGGACGACTTCGGCGCTGGATACTCCAGTCTCGGCTACTTGGTCCGATTGCCTATCGACACGCTGAAGATCGACAGGTCGTTTGTCCAGGCGCTGGTCGATTCAGAGAAGGCATCGGCGGTCGTACGGGGCATTGTCGGTCTCGCCCGCTCGCTGGGCATGAAAACGGCCGCGGAAGGCGTCGAGAGCCAACGCCATGTCTCAGAGCTGAAGGACGCCGGATGCGATCTCATTCAGGGTTATCTCATCAGCGGCCCACTTGAATCGGACGCCTTTGCGGAATTCATGCTGCGTCTGAAATAGCGCCAAACGGAAATGATGTTCGCGCGCAGTCGGCGATGAGAGCTGGGTATTCCGGCCCATCGTGACCACCAATTCCGGTCTATCGTAACCAGTCCATCGAGCGCGGCAACCTGTCTGACATGTCAGGGGGGAAATGCAAAATAACTATTTTGGTTTTTGAGCAACTTTCATGAGTTGAAACTCGTCCTATGAGCGGTGGCGGATACACGGACGTGCCGAGCCCAAGAACTCTTAAGCCACAATTATCGAGGAGACTTTATGACCAGACCGCGCACCGGCCAGGCTCCGCCGCCGCTAGGTAGGGACGAATTTCATTTACGGTTTCAGAAATCTTTCGTAGATCCAGCTTTCAACGACGTCCAAGAGGCATTGTCAAAAGTCGAGCAGGTCGCATGGCTCAACTACGTCCAGGGCCATAAAGCACCGATTACTGAAAAAGCGGGTCCTGGCTTTGCCGACCCGAATTACGATCTTTCGGTTGAATGGAAAGCGAGCAGCAAACGACTGGCAGAACTTGACCAGCAGCAGAAAGATCTACAAACACCTTCACGCGTTCTGCTGATATGTGGCTCAGCGCGTAATGACGGCAGTTGTCCCGGTGAAATATCGAAGACTTGGCGGCTCACGGTTATGGCGCAGGAAGTCTTGCAAGCACAACAGATTGAAGTGGATCTGCTCGACCTGAGCTTGTTGATATCCGACTATGACAAGCACATTCATCCCTGCAAAGGATGCGCGTCGACAGCAATGCCGTTGTGCCATTGGCCATGCAGTTGCTATCCGAACCATGGTCAGCGGCAAACCAACGACTGGATGGCCGAAATTTATGAGAAATGGGTTGCTGCCCATGCCGTCATCATTCTCACGCCAGTGTACTGGTATCAAACGCCAAGCGTTTTGAAATTGATGATCGATCGCCTGGTGTGCGCGGATGGCGGCAATCCAGATCCGACTTCAACTGGTGGAAAAAACGCGGAAAAAGCAAAAGCTGTAGAGCTCGCCGGCTGGGACTATCCCAAACATCTCGCGGGCAGGGTGTATGGCCTCGTCGTGCACGGCGATGTTGCAGGTATCGAAGGAGTGCGTCGTGACCTGTCCGATTGGCTGGACTGGATGGGTTTGATTGATGCAGGTGCAGGTGCCCGGCTTGATCGGTTCATTGGATACTACGAATCGTACGCCGACAGTCACGCTACTCTTGACCGTGATGTGGCTGTACAGAAAGAAGTTCGTAATGTCGCGCATGCGGTTGCAGAAGCAGTCAATGAGTTAAGACGAGGTACGCTCAGCCAACCGGACAAAAATCTTGGAAAACCACGTCGGAAGTAACAGTGATGCAGGCAGGGTAGGTGCATTGGTAAGTCCGTAGCGTCATCTTGGGGGTAACTGTGAACTGGCTCTTGCCGCTTGATTATGTTCAATAAATGAAGTTTCTAAGATGCGGTACGACAGCGTCAATACTAGGGGACTTTTCGGGAGAGGTGAAGTCGGTGCAGTCGATAATAGCAAGCGCTACCGGAGCGGGGCTGTTGCATCATTGAGCCAAGGCTTCGTTTGCCGTCTACCCTAGCAGTCCAACCTTATGGGCTGGGCTAAATTATCAGGTTTATCGCGAAGCC